>JASFJF010000011.1:0-22143 GCA_050122255.1 Desulfobacterales bacterium | reverse complement strand
GATGAAAACAATACCCCCACCGGATGAAGGTTGCCCAGCATGGCGATCACGATGCCGGAATATCCGTAGCCGGGGGAGATATCCATGATTAACCGGTACTGAAGGGCGCACAGTTCACCCACCCCCGCCAGACCGGCTACACCGCCGGATATTAAAGCAGTCCACAGGATCACCGCAGTGGTATTGATGCCGCCAAAATTCGCAGCGCGTATGTTCGTGCCGACCGCTTTGGCCTGGTAGCCGAAGGTTGTTTTTTTGTTTATAAACCAGATGATCAGCATGACCACAAAAGAAATAATAATCCCCATGTGAAAGCGCGAACGCGGCATCAGAATGGGATAACGGGCGGCCTCTACGATCGCCGATGATCGCGGCCAACTGGAGCCGGGCTGCTGAAGGGGCCCGAAAAGCAAGGCCCCCATGATATGGATCATGACGTAATTTAGCAGCAGGGTTGAAACCACATCATCGACCTTGAGTTTGGTTTTGAGCAATGCCGGGATCGAGGCCCACAGGCCGCCGGCCAGAAATCCCGCAATGATGATCGTCGGCAGAACCAATACCGACGGAATACTGCCCAGATGCACCCCCAAAACAGTGGCTATCAGGGCACCGGCCAGCAGCTGCCCCTCGGCACCGATATTCCAGAATTTGGCCCGAAAGGCAAATGCCACCGCCAGGCCGGTCAGTAAAAGCGGGCTGGCTTTGACAAAGGTTTCCAATAGATTGTAGCGGGTTCCCAGCGCGCCGTGAAAAAGGTAATAATACGACTTCCACAGATGACCGCCGGCCAGTAGAATGGGAATGGCTGCCAGAATCAGCGTAACCAGAATGGCTGCTAGCGGTATAACGATTTTAGCCCAGCCCGGCAGTGGCTTGCGTTTTATGATTCTGAATCGGATCACGCCATGACCCCGCTCATCCACAGACCGATTTGTTCTCGCGAGGCTGTCGCTCCGGGAGCCTCCCCCATAATTTTTCCTTCATACAAAACGACGATGCGGTCACTGAGCGCAAATATTTCATCCAGATCATCCGAAATCAAAAGAATGCCTGCGGCCCTTTCCCTTTCCTTGACGAGGCGCTGATGAATGTATTCCATGGCACCCACGTCAAGGCCCCGGGTGGGTTGAGCTGCGATGATCAGCAGTGGTCCACCGGCCAGTTCCCTGGCGAGCATGACCTTTTGCAGGTTGCCACCGGACAGGCTTTTGGTAACCGCATCGCGGCCGGCAGTCTTGATGTTGTAGGCCTTAATCAGGTCATCGCTGAAGTTGTGTATTTTCTGGGATTTCATCAGCCCATAGGTTTGAAATGCGGCTGAAGAATGGTTTTCCAGTATCAAGTTTTCTTCAACTGAAAGGTCCATCAGCAGCCCGGTGTCGATGCGATCCTCCGGTATCCTGCCCATTTGTGATTGAATCGATGCCGCGGGGCTGCCGAATTTAAGTGGACGGTCGTTAATCTGAATGGCCCCGTCAACCGGAAACCGGATCCCGAAGAGCACCTCGGAAAGCTCGGTCTGGCCGTTTCCCGAAATTCCGGCCATTCCCAGAATCTCTTTCTGGTAGACGGTTAAATTCAGATCGGTTATGGCTGCCAGCTTTTTATCATTTAAGACGTTGAGCTTTTTTATGTTCAGGACCGGATGACCGGGAGCTGGGGTTGTTTTTGCGATGCTCTCCAGAAGCTCTCGGCCGACCATCAGATTGGCCAGTTCGCGCGCATTGGTTTCGCTGGTTTTGCGTTCGGCCACCACCGCTCCGCCCCGCAAAACGACAATGCGATCTGAGATGTCCATTACTTCATTTAGCTTATGGGAAATAAAGACCACCGAGCGGCCTTCTTTGACCAGCGATCGTAGGGTTTTGAATAAATCCGCAGTTTCAGCCGGGGCCAGTACGGCCGTCGGCTCGTCCATGATCAGGATAGCCACGTCCCGGTAAAGTGCTTTGAGAATTTCGACTTTTTGCTGTTCACCCACTGACAAAGTCCACACGCGTGCGTCCGGGTCGATCTGCAGGCCAAATCTTTCCTGCAGATCGACCAGCGCCTGCCGGGCGGATACAGGGTCCAGAAATATTCCCTTGCGGGAGGCTGTGCCAACGATAATATTTTCGAGCACGGTCTGAGAGGGTACCAAGGCGAAATGCTGGTGTATCATTCCCACACCTAAGGAAATGGCATCCTTGGGAGCGGAAAGATGGACCTTTTTACCTTTGATGAAGATTTTACCCGCATCACAGGTGTAATAACCAAATAAAATGTTCATCAGGGTGGTCTTGCCTGCCCCATTTTCGCCCAGCAGGGCACAAATTTCACCTGGATACAGGTCGAAGGAAACATTCTGATTGGCAGTCACATCCAGAAAACGTTTTGTAACCCCCGACATTCTTACGACCGGCTGGTCATTCTTGCCCATCAAATTCCTCGCTTGAAAGCGGGATTTCACATCTGATTCTAAAACATTAAGGTGTTCAACAAAGCAAGGCGAAAACCGATTCAACAGTGGCGCACACACGGCAGCATTTCAGCATTTTATGCAGGAACAGGGGAAAAGGGGTTCCCTGTCCCTGCTCAGAAACACAGCCCTTGAGCGGCAGATGCATTTTAACGTCAACTTCTAATCAGAGACGGGCTTTTGCTCATCAACTGGCACTCTGAAAGTGCCGTTCAAAATCTTCTGTTCAAGATCCCTGACTTCTTTGATCACCCCTGCGGGCAGGGTTTTTTCAAATGAATGAAACGGCGCCAGGCGGGCACCGCCTTTGGCCATCATGGACCACTCGCCCAGATCCATGGACACCCAGGCCTTCTTCTGGACCATCTCGATGCAAAACTTGATGGTCGGGTACATATCCCACACCGGGCCGGTGATGACAACGCTGGGCGCCAGCGCATTTTGGTCCGACATGTTACCGAAAGCCAGCACGCCTTTTTCTTTGGCAGCTTCAAATACACCGAAGCGTTCGGCAAAAATCAGGTCCGCACCCGCTTCGATCTGGGCAATAGCCGCTTCTTTGGCTTTGGGCGGATCAAACCAGCCGCCGATGTAAGAGATTTTGACTTTAACTTTGGGATTGACGCTCAGCGCACCGGCCTTGAAGGCATTGACCAGGCGATTGACCTCCCCGATGGGGATGGCTGCCACCACTCCGAGGGTATTGCTCTTGGTCAAGCGGCCGGCGATGACACCGCACAGGTAGGATGGCTCGTGAATCCAATTGTCAAAAACTGAAAAATTCGGTGCCACCGGGCCGAACTCTGATCCGAACGCAAAAGCGATGTTTGGATAATCTTTGGCAACCCTTCTGGCGGGCTCCTCGCCGGCTAAAAACGCATCTCCCACAATCAGGTCAAACCCTCTTTCAGCATACTCCCGCAGAACCTTTTCAAAATCAGCAGCTGCAATTTTTTCGGTGAACTCGTATTCGATATTGCCCATTTCTTTTTTGGCTTGCAGGCAGGCCTGATGAATAACGCCATCCCACGGTTCCTCGATCGCCGTTTGAAAAATGGCCGCGATTTTAAATGGCTTGGCCTGGCCGGCGCTAAAGGCAAATGAAACCGCCAAAACAACCATCATGATAGTCCATAATGCTTTTTTCATGCACATCCTCCTTTCATTTCGTTGGGTTTGAAGGCAGGTGATATACGGGTCTTTTTTGGATTTGTCCGGGTCGCTGCACCTTGCGGTAAGCTCTTCCAGCAGTAACGGCAGACGATGCTTCGGGCGGTGGAGTCAACTGCGGGAGATACGTTACAATGCTTTCGGTTCTTGCGGTAAAGTGTCGCGTCCATAGTCGCGCGGCTCCCGGCAGTCATGATATTTAAGTTAGGTTTCAAGGTACCATAGAGGAGCAGTTTCGGTTTGTCAATAGAAGGCTATGGTGTTGAATTTCATTCATTTTTAGATGAAATTGCGCTGATGCTTCAGCGGGCGCGGCTTTGCGGGAAGGCACCGATTTCGGGTCGGTATTTCAGCTGCGACCATGCCATTTTTGCCCACCCGTAGTGTGGTCAAAAAATTTTTAACAATGGGCTTGATTTTTTTATAAAACTTGTTAGTGTTCTGCTGTTAAAAAGGCGCGTTCTGGTTTGACGAGCCGGTTTCATTCAGGGGAAAGTTCCATTTGTCAAAGTGGCACCCTGCAGTATGAAACTATGATAAACTTTTAATCTAGGAGGGTGTTATTATGGCCAATGGAATTGTGAAATGGTTTAATAGCAGCAAAGGCTATGGCTTCATCGAGCAAGAAGATGGTCCGGATGTTTTTGTACATTACTCAGGCATCAACTCGTCCGGATTTAAATCTTTGAATGAAGGCGACCAGGTGACGTTTGATATCGAAGAAGGCCAGAAAGGGCCGGCCGCGGTAAATGTCACTGTAGTTTAATTGCATTTCCACGCGAGTTGAGGGCGTTTCGTCTAATATTGATGAGACGCCCTTTTTTCGTGCCTGCCGACTGCTTTTACAGTGCGTGGGCATCGAACTTTTGAAGGCATTTTCCTGCTTGCAATGCGGGCCAGACCAATCTAAAATTAGCAAGATTTGATCGCCTAAACGAAAGGATGGTTCAATGAAAACGCTGCTTCACATGGGATTGGTTGTCATCACATCGCTTTTGGCATTTTCCGCCACCAGCGTGGCGCAGGAGATTAAATTTGCTGACTGGGTGGGAATCGAAGAACCTGATCCGGCAACAAACACAAATCGCAAAAAAATCGGCACTTATTCCGGGAGTGGTAACAACTCTTTGTGGCTGGCGGTGTCTGCATCTTTTTCGGACCGAATTGAATTGACTTTAAAATCGGATCGAACGATTGTTTCAGATTATTTTTCCTATCGGATAGACAGGGTTAACACGCTGGCCCTTCGCTCAGGCGTAAAGGGTTGCAACGGCAACTGCCTGAACGACGAAGTGGAAAAAAGCGGCGATCTCATCCGAACCATGCGACGCGGACTGCGCATTAAGGTTGAATTCGATACTGCGCCGGATCTTACCCAGCAGGCCGCCTTTTCCCTGCGGGGGTTCAGCAGAGCCTATCAATGGTTACTTGCCGAGTAAGTTTTAAAAAGACCCGTCTTGGCTTCATCAAGCTACGCCGGGCAAATAAAAGACAGAAAACAAAACTTTAAAGATGATTATCTGCCAAATCGTATACCGATACCGCTGCCTCCGGAACCAATACCGATACCCGTTCCATATCCCCTGTCATCATCTCTTAACCAGGGCCTATCGGTATAAATAGATACTTTATTAGCGTCATCGTCAACTTTTAGGCTTCTTATTTGCAAACTGGAATACCAGTATCCAATCTGATTGCCGTAGGCGTCTTTGAGGTAGGATCCATAGGCACTCGAATATCTCATCGGAAATCCTTTGACCAATTCCACAACCTTTTTCAGTTTGTCTGTCTGTGGATCAAATTCCCGCCATTGTTTGTCTGAAATCGTATAATTGCTTTGCAAAGCCATCACCGCGTAGGGATTGTTTTCTAAGTGTAAATGATAGTATCGGTGTTCAGGGTAGACTTGGTAGGTTTCAAAGGCCTGAGTGACATCCCGGCTGTGCTTTAGGCTGCCATAATTTGCTCCCGTGCAACCGCAACAAAATAGAAGCCCGATTAACAGTAAAAATACGAAAATTGCTTTGAGATTTGTTTCACAATTTTTAATCCGGTTCGAAGGTTGAGCCTGCATCTTTGTGTTCAGTTTTGATGACAGCATATGGCGCTCCATTTTTAATCCAAACTTGCTACTTACACGGCAAAAATTTAGGCACTCCAATTTTCGGTGTCAAGTTCATAAACCCATGACAAACTTTTTGGTGGAGGGCTGAATGGTACCTGGCGGTAATATTTCCACTTAACCTCTGAACGCTTTGAAATTGCTGTTGACGTTGGTTCATTTTGGCTTTCTCAATTTTGCTCCAAATGCTTTTATTTCATCCAGATGCAACTTGATAATGGGTGATATCTCCGGTGGTTGCCAGTCGGTATGTTTGGGTTCCTCGGGCCAGGTAAACGGCAGGTTAAACAGCTGCCCGGGTGATTTTGCTTTTTTAAAAACCTGCAGGGCTGCCAGAAGCACTTGCCTTTGACCCTCTCGATCTTTTACCTGTCCCACCGGGCGGCCATAAGGGTATTCAATGGCGGCCACGCGCGGAATACCCACTGCCCGATGAAACTCGGGCGTCATTGTCAGGGTTAAGGTGGCAAATCCCTGCGATTCCAAGTAATGTGCGACCTGTCCCACGGACCGGCAACAATACGGTCAGGCCGGCGTGAGCAAAACGGCCTCCACATTTTCCCGGTGCATCTGATCGGCCATCCGGGGTGCACTCTCAGACAACAGCGCCGTGGCATCCATCTGAAAACCGTAAAAGGAATAGCAGGTGGGTGCCAGGCTGCCGATGACCCCCTCTTTTTCAAACTCGGCAAATCGGGTCAGTGGAAGCATCACATTAATGTCCTCTTTAATATAACCGGTATTGATGTGCAGGTGGCTGACCTCGATATCACTCTCAGTTGCTGTGTTACTGATCATGCGGAAGCTCGGGTCTCCCCAGGCAGGCTCTCTTTTTTCACGTTCCAGATCAAACGGCGGATCGGATTTCATGCTGATGCCGGCGGTGGTAACGAGGGTAAAAGTGGCCTCTTCGATTGGCCTGTCAAGTGGTGTCCAGGGGATGTCGCCGCTATATGGCTGATCGGGGATGTCTTTGCCAATCCAAGCACTCAAAGACGGGGGCATGAAACGAAAACCATCTACAACTTTTTTAGCTTCAGACATCTTGATTTCTCCTTTTTCCATATATTTTGTTTTAGACGATGATGTCGCAAAAGGCAGTTAACAGATGACAGCCGACAGACAACAGAAGACAGACCGGATTCTGCTGTTCGCACTTATCATCTGACTTCTGAAACTAAAGTTACCCCTACCGTAAAATACGTCAAATTACAAACAAAGTCTGGTAAAGTTTCAAAAACAAATGGTATTGGAATTTTTGCAGGTGGCCGTTTTTCAGGAGTAAATCGGATGTATCGCCGAAGATTGGATTGTTTTGATTGGATTTGACAACAACTGTCTGATAAGATTAAGTGAAACGATTATACTGGCGGCGTCAGCTCATATTAGATGCACAATTTTTATCAGGTGGCTTTCCGCATCGCACGATCAGATGCCCAGCTGAACGGAACTGTAAGGAGCCGAACATGCCGATCGATGAAAACGAGTACATCAAGCAAACACTGGAAAGGTATACGAATTGTCGCATGGAAGACATTTGTGACCACATCCTCATAACCAACTTTAAAAAATATGTCATGCGCTTCAAAGAGAAGACCAAGGGGCTATACTCCGAAGGCAATTTCGGGATCGTCAACGCCAAAGACAGGAATTGCAGCATGATCGATTTTGGCATCGGCTCGCCTCAGGCTGCGCTGGTGGTCAACTGCCTGGCCTACCTGCCGAATCTGAAGACCGTCATCATGGTGGGCATGTGCGGCGGTATCGACGACGTGCTCAAAGAGGGTGATTTTATCGTTCCTTCAGCAGCGATCAGGGGTGAAGGCACCAGCAATCATTATCTGCCCAAGGGTTTTCCGGCCATACCGGCTTCTTCAGTCAACCTATATTGCATCGGCGCAGTCCGTCAAAGCGGACGTCTACCCCGCTGCGGCATTATGTATACGACGGATCGTCGCCTGTGGGAGTTTGACGAGCCCTTTGTGGAATATTTGCGCAATCAGCGCATTCTTGCCATAGACATGGAGTTGGCGACGCTGTTTTCAGTAGCTTACCGCTATGAGGTCCCGATTGGGTCCATTATGCTGGTATCCGATATGCCGCTTCAGATAGATGGTGTAAAGGACAAGAAAAAGCAGGATCGGATTTTTTCCAAATACATGGCAACCCATTTGGATCTGGCCCTGGATGCGGTCAAAAATATGGAAACCAAATGGGACGCGGTGAAAAGAAGGCTATCCAGTGAATGGTAGCTCCGATTGCGGGGCATTTGATAGTGAAAACCCAATTAAAATTCCTGCTCCTGGAACCTTTTTTTGGTGGATCCCATCGCGAATTTGCCCGCGGGCTGGTCTCCCATTCCCGGCACCGGATTGACCTGGTGACCTTGCCGGCTCGCTTCTGGAAGTGGCGCATGCGGGGCGCGGCCCTTTATTTTATCAGAAAAAGTCCCCCCCTTAATAACTATGACGGCATGCTGACCACAGGCCTGATGAGTTTATCCGATTTTAAGGCGCTTTCAACAGGCCCCTGCCCGCCGACCCTGACCTATTTTCACGAAACCCAGCTTACCTATCCGCTGGTCCCCGGCGAGCAAATGGATTTTCAATTCGGCTTTACCGATATTACCACTGCCCTGGCGGCCGATCGGATTCTGTTTAACTCCCGGTCCCACAGGGACGCTTTTTTTTCGCGCCTTCCGGGATTTTTAAAAATGATGCCCGAGTACAGTCCCCTGTGGCTGGTTGAAAAAATCCGCGCCAAGGCGGATGTCTTTTACCCCGGGTGCCGCTTTCCGGGGGATGGATTGGCAGGCGCCGATTCACCCCGCGAGTTTCCGCCCCTGATCATCTGGAATCATCGATGGGAATTCGATAAAAACCCGGAGCCGTTTTTCGAGGCCCTGGATGCGGTTCTGGCCAAGGGAGCAGAATTTCATCTGGCGCTTTTAGGGGAAAACTTTCAGGCCGTTCCCAAAGCATTTGAGAGCGCCCGCGAGCGATACGGGAAGCGAATTGTGCGGTACGGTTACGTTCAATCTCGGGAAGAATACATCCGGTGGTTGCAGCGGGGCTCCATTGTCATCAGTACCGCCCGGCAGGAAAATTTCGGCATTGCGGTGGTCGAAGCCATCCGCTTCGGTTGTGTTCCCCTTCTGCCGGACAGGCTGGCCTATCCGGAGATCATACCGCCGCAATTCCATTCTACGGTTTTGTATGAGGATACCGGCGATCTGGTTCAAAAGCTCACCCGGCTGATCAATCATTACGGAGAATTACAGGAACTTCGCTGCCGGCTTTCAACCCACATGGCGCAATTTGCTTGGCAGAATCGAATCGACCGCTATGACGAAGAGCTCGAAAGACTGGTCCGTCTGTCATAATTTATGTCAAGGCAGGGTTTATGATCTTTTCAAAATTCAGTGTTCAATTCAGATGAGAGGGTGTTTCCAAATCACGAATTGGGTTTTTCTTTCGGCGAGCCAGGTATGAAGGGTATAACTGCGGATGGCAGTCTTTCCAGCGCTTCTGCATCCATAGCCACTGATCCGGGCGGCGGTAAACAGCTTCTTCAACTATATCTGAGATGCGCTGCGTGTTGATCTGAAGATCGGTCCGCAATTTACCTCTACGGATGATATCGACTGGAGCACCTAATTCTAAGCAGACGAAACCATCGGTATCACGGTAGGTAAAAGCCGGTATAACCGGGCTCTCGCATAGAATTGACAACAGCGCCACAGCATAAGCGGATCGACTTCGATGACCCAAGAAATTTATTTCAACACTGTACTTTTTCCGAGGCAAATCAGCCATTAATGCCAGAATGTTGCCTTGGCGTAAGGTCTTGACCATTTTGTTAAATGTTCCTTTGCTATTCATAATTTTATTTCCAGACCGTGCCCGGAAGTGGGTAAACAGGTCGTCAAGCAACTTGGGTTTCAATTTCCTTGTCACTAAAGTGATCGGCCTTTTAAAATAATATGTTAAAAAGTGCAGCCCCGCTTCCCAATTACCGATATGAGCGGAAATCAGGATAACGCCGTTTCCTCGTTTAAGAGCTTGATGCAGGTAATTCTCACCGGTCAGGCGGCTGTGCTTGATAACTTCCTCAGGCGCCATTAATGAATATTGAATAAATTCCAACACTGATATTGCGAAGTGCTCATAAACGCGTTTTATATTCCCTTCTACTTTCTCTGGCGGCCAATCTGGAAAGGCAAATTTAAGATTGTTACGGGCAATTCGGCGATGGGGTATATCGAATAAATAAATTAATCGACCCAAGCACTTGCCCCACTGATTGGCGCACCTCAATGAATTTTTAACGGTCATCTAAATGATCTTTATCGATTTTTTATTCTAAAATTTGCAATTTTTTCAAATTATGATACCGATAGCATAATCATTTATTTAAAATTAGCACGAGTTCAAGATGAAAAGATTCTTAAACATGGCTTGATTTTAAAATCCTACCAGGCGGATTAACCCAGAATGGCGCAATCGATCATTGAGGTTCACACCAAAACTGAATTAAAAGAATGGGTCTTGTTTCCCTACCGTTTTTACCGGACGGACCCACTTTATGTGCCGCAGATCATACGGGAAGAAATAGACTTTTTTTCGGCCGATAGTAATCCCGGTTTTGATGTGGCTGATACGAAACTGTTGCTGGCCAAACAGAACGGCAAAACAGTCGGACGGGTCTGTGGGATCCTGCATAGACTTGAGGAAGAAAAACTTGGTTACAAGCGGGGCCGCTTCGGATGGTTTGAAAGTATCGACGACCCAAAAACAGCACAGGCTCTGCTGGGTTATCTGGAAGACTGGTTTGTTCGTCAGGGGTCCCGTGAATTCACCGGTCCGCACGGATTCACGGATCTCGACCCGGAAGGACTGCTGGTTGATGGATTTGATGCATTACCGACCATTGCAGGAAGTTACAATAAACCCTATTACCAGAAGCTTTTAAAGGATTTCGGATTTAAAAAAGAAATTGATTATATTGAGCACCGGATCGAATTCCCAGAAAACAATCCTCTGTTCAAGAGGTTGGAAAAAAGGTTTAGCGCGGCTGAAAGCGATGGTTATCGAGTTGTCAAATTGCGCAAAAAAAAGGAGATCATACAATATTTAGATCAATGGTGGGACGTCTTAGAGGCATCCTTCGAACATTTATTCGGTGTCACACCACTGACAGATGAGCAGAAAAAATACTACACAAAGAAATACTTTGGATTCATCGTTCCAAACTTTATGATCATGGTTGCTGATAAAAAAGATAGAATTCAGGGACTATTTTTAGGGCTTCCTTCTTTAAGCAGGTCATTCCAAAAGGCCAAGGGGAGACTCCTACCATTCGGCCTTGTGCACATCTTGCGGGGGTTCAAGAAATTTGACACGGTAGATTTTTATTTTGCAGGCGTTCACCCGCAAGCAAATATCCGTAAAGTATTTGCCATAATGGCACTGGCTATGCACCGGGAATTAAAAAAGCATAATGTTCGGTATTTAGAGACGAATCGAGAACTTGAAACCAACGCGAGCATCACAGGAATTTGGGCTAAGTATTCAGTTGTGAATAGACGACGGACGCGCATTTTTAAAAAACAATTAACGGGGCGGTCGTATTAATCTCAAACGGGATGCGATGAATCAATCAGAGAAATTCAACAGTTTACTCGGTCATATACCACAAATATCTTCTTTCTTTCCAACTTCGTCTTTCAACACCCCCTTTTAAAAAATAACGGTTATCAAATGTTTGGCGTCGATCGACTCCGGAGCGGCGATCCTCGACTGGATGTCGTAACTGCTTTTGATTACGAGAAATTGATGCTTTAGGGTGCAGGCGGGTAACTGTTTTTTGGCGCTGGGGAAGCATAAGCGGTTAGGCGTCTCCACTTAGTTGTTTAAATCTTGATCAACTGCAATCGTCAACCATTGGGCCGGTGGTATCCCTATAGACGGACACAGTTTCAACGCGACTTTAACTATATACGGTCTTTAAATGAGTTTGTCAAGAATTTTTAATAAAATCAATTATATATGAAAAAATTTACCCAGGGGTATGGAAAGCAATGCAACCCGGGTATGTAAAAAAGTGCCACCCGTGATGCCGGATCCTCAGGTAAGGCTCCAAATTTTAATTCAATCTCATAGCGCACGATAAGTCCTCGATGCAAGCCGTATCTTATGTGTCGGCCGTTATAAACCGCTTCGGTCGAAAGTTTCTGGCCTTAACTCTTTTTCAATTCCTTGTCATTTGGCGCTATGAATTTGTTTGACATCGAATTGATCGTACCTAAACTATTCAATCTACAAGGCTTGGATCCGAAGCGTACTTTTTATAGCGAGTGCTAGCAAGCGCATGTTATAAAATCTGTATTGCCTGGAACGGGCTACACATGCATGGCTAAATCAGCGCAGCGAATTCTCAAAATGATCGAATAAACCGTCGGGTTTTGACAGTAATCAAGTAATGACAGTTTTAAAAATGTAAACTGCACTTACGAATGCTTATGAACTCTTGTTCATGCTCAATACATAAGAGGCTAATATGCTCAAGTTTCATGTTAACACAATTAAAATAGCGACAGCGATGGTCATCATACTGTTGACAACCTTTCCAGCGCTAGCTGAGGTCGAAAAACTACGGGGAAAAGCAGTCAACTCCGATGGGGCGCTTTTATTTTACGAGGAACACACCGTTAGGTACGAAAATGGGCGCATCGTCGCTATGAATAGCGTTTACTACGATGCCGATCTGAAAAAAATTGGTGAGCTGGTTTCGGACTTCGCGCAAGGATCTCAGGTCGGTAATTACGATTTCAAAGACGAGCGACGCTTATATAATGATGGCGCCATTGTTATGTCGGAAAAAATCCTGATTTACCGCAAGAAAAATCCGCAGGCCGATATGCAAAGGAAATTTCTTCAGCGTGAATCCGACCAAATAGTGGGTCAGGGATTCCATCTCTTTATATTAGATAACATCGATGCTTTGAAAAAAGGCCAAGTGATCAATGCCAAATTGGTGCTGCCGGCTCAGATGGATCAGTTTAATGTCCGGGTTTACAAGAAAAACCTTCAAGAAGGCCGTTTGCGGGTTCGTATTGAAATGGATAATTGGTTCTTAAGGCTTTTTGCGCCGCACGTTGATGCCGATTACGATATTCATACCCGTCGACTGCTTTCCTATCAAGGGGTCTCGGTCGTTGCAGGTGAATCCGGCAAAAGTGTGCCGGTAAGCGTTTTTTATTCTTATGGTCCGTCAGATTTACTGTCAAGCTACCCAATAAAGACCGTAATGAACGGGCAGGCACCCGATTAGAGTGTAAGCTTCAAATTCTGTTTGTGAAAAATTAATTGACCGCCGTTCATCTGGTCGCAATGATTGGGTTGCAGGGGCAAAGCTTCGGCGGTCATGTTTTTGTTGCTTTCCTTTGTTTGCACTGCTACAACTCGATGAGGAAACTGAGCCAAAAAAAAGTAGGCTTTATATGTTTACAGCGCACGAAATAATAGATCTAGCGATTCAACTTGAAGAAAACGGCGAAGCCGTCTATCGCGAAGCAGCCGGGCAGGCGAAAAATTCCGATATCCGTAAACTGCTGCTGTGGATGGCAGACGAAGAAGTTAAACATTCTCGATGGTTTACAGAGTTGAGAAAGGAAATTGAATCCCGGTCAAGCAATCCGTTTATGGAAGAAATGAGCCGCAAGGTTTTTGGCGGCATACTCGGAAACAAGAGTTTCTCCCACCGGGAGGTCAATTTTGCCGAAATCGATTGTACTGAAGAAATAATAAAGATCTTTATTGAATTCGAAAAGGATACCGTCCTGTTTTACGAAACCCTGATTCCTTTCATCGAGGATAACAACACGCTGCAATATGTCACGAAAATAATTGCAGAAGAAAACAATCACATCAAACAGCTGCAAGAATTGCTGGCTAGTCAAAAAAAGGTGCCTGTGATCGATAGCTTTTAGCGGTTGTTCATTCTCACCAAAAAGTCACCAGATCTACAAAGAAAAAAACCTTGTCTTTCGTCCATTTGTGAAGGCGTCTGGTTTTTAACGGGTTCCACAGCCAATACCATCCTAAACTTTTGAGTGTAAGCCTTTGAAAGTAATAACTAATGTCTTGGTGTGGACTTGACTCACCTGTTTTTATAGTTACCCTATAAATTGAATATTTTTCCAAAGGAGTTATCAATGAACAAAGTCGAAAGCGGCCATTATGTCACTGTGCATTACAAAGGAACTTTAGAAAACGGCGATATGTTCGATACCAGTGAGGGGCGTCATCCAATGGAAGTACACATCGGCGCCGGCCAGGTCATCACCGGCTTTGAAAAGGCTCTGATGGGCATGGCCCTGAACGAAAAAAAGGTTTTCACGCTCGACCCCGAGGAAGCCTACGGGTTCAGGGATGAAAGTCTTACCCATTCGTTTGCGCGATCGGAAGTACCGGCTGAAATGGATCTTGAAGTCGGTCAAACAGTGGCGCTTTCCTCACCCGAAGGTCAGCAGGTTCCCGCTCAAATTGTTAAGGCCGACGATAAAAAAGTGGTCGTTGATCTAAACCATCCCCTGGCCGGCAAAACACTTAACTTTGACATCGAGGTGGTCGGCATCAGTAATTCGCCGACCCAGCAACCGGCCGGCTGCGGCTCCGGCTGTCACTGCGCCTCGAACAATGATTGATCGTCAGCCTGTTGCCCAATTTTGTCATTCTGAAAGTTATGACAGTAAGCCGGTGAATGAAGTTTAAATTTCTACTTTTCATGCAAAATTCAGATAAATGGTATGTTTACATGCTCAGATGCAGGGATGACAGCCTATATACCGGCATCGCTACAGATGTTGAGCGCAGATACGCTGAACATCAGAGCAACCAAGGTGCAAAATACCTCAGGGGGCGCGGCCCCCTGTCAATTGTTTTCAAGCATCGGGTCGGCCAACGAAGCCGGGCATTAAAAGTTGAACGCAACATCAAGCGTCTACCGAAGAAAAAAAAAGAAGCGCTCGTTGAAACCGGCGCCGGTTTGAAAGCCCTGCTCTCCAACCGCAAGGATTGAATAGAACCCGCAGATTGTGCAGCCAGCCTAAACTCCGTCATCCTCGATTGCCGCTGTGCATCTCAGTAGAGCGCTGACGGAACCACGATCACTTGAATTGTTGTCGGCACCCGTTTCGGTTTGCGCTCTCTGTGGTCAATCGATCTGCAATCTGCAATCCAAAAGCGAGCATCCCTGAACCTCTTGGATCTGCTTGTCGCCATGAAGTTGGCTAAAGCGAAGCTGGAAAAACCCTGAACCGGAAGCCTTTGAACCTGTGGTTTGCGTATTATATTTATGATGTGACCTCTAATGCGGAAATAATCAATGCTGATTCGTCCTTCACACCCGGCAGACGCGCAGGCGATGGCTCATGTCTATGTTCAGACATGGCAGGACACCTACCTGGGTCTGGTGCCGTTCGGCTACCTGTATGCGATGTCGGCCGGCGAGCTGGAACGGGGATTTCTAAATGAAACCCGTAGCAAACGCGCCTTCAGCTATGTTGCCGAAGATGACGGCCAGGTGCGCGGGTTTATCAGCGGCGGCTACACGCGGCAGGCCGATGACATTTACGATGGTGAAATCTACGCGCTGTATGTGCTGAAGAATTATCAGCGGCAGGGTATCGGTACGCAATTGGTATTGGCGTTGGCCACCGCCTTTAATCGCAATCATATCCATTCGATGCTCGTCTGGGTTCTCGAACAAAATCCCTGCCGTCGATTTTATGAAAAATTAAACGGTATGTACCTGCGCAAAAAACGCCTGCCTTTTGCCGGAGAGTTGGTGGACACCGTCTCTTACGGATGGATCGACACCGGCCTGCTCGCCACTTGAGGACCCGGCGCCAGGTAACCCAAAACAGCACCTACTTCGACTTTTCTCCTGTTTCTAATCGAGATCCGATCCCCAAATGATCGCTTGATATTTTAATGATCATTTTGCCATACTCGTCGGCTAAATTTTTATTTATTAAGAAAGTCAATTTTAGCCCAAGGGAGGTCGATATGCCTATGCTGGAACTGAGCCCGCAATCCGGGTTGTACTATGAGCATCATGGGCCCGCCGATGCCGCCGCCACTTTTGTTTTCTTTAATGCCCTGACTGGTGACACCACTGGCTGGCAGACAGCGAAACTATGGGCCTGGTGCTGATCAACACCCTGCGGCGGGAAGGGCCGCGGCTAAAATG
This sequence comes from Desulfobacterales bacterium, assembly GCA_050122255.1. Classification (GTDB taxonomy): domain Bacteria; phylum Desulfobacterota; class Desulfobacteria; order Desulfobacterales; family JAHEIW01; genus JAHEIW01. The sequence continues at coordinate 6,136 of JASFJF010000011.1, read as the reverse complement.
GATTGGCGATGCGCTGGCTCGTGCAGTAGAGGTCGGCGGATTGCCGTTGTTCCGCGATTTGTTTTTGCCGTTGTTGATTCGCTGTATGCCAGGATTCTGGACGGGCGGCGGGTCGACATGCCTGAAGCGGGCCACCTGATTGACGGCTCCGCTTAAAAACAATCTAATGAGATAGCTTCTAATACTTTCCTCGTTTCTTAGGCTCCTGCCAGCGGGACTGCCCCATGGTTTCGATATAATTAACCGCCTGCAAAATGGCGTTCAAACTGAAAACCGGCAGGCGTTGATCGGTTGTTTGATACTGCCGCAGGAATATTTTTGCAACGCTTGCCAGCCCCTTGCGCTGGCAGATTAAAAAGGCCACAGACTCGGCTTCAAGCTCTTCCTGGGTTGGGCTGAGATGATGCCGTTCAGGCCACCAGGCGTTTTTGTGAATTCCCAGATGCCCGCAAAAAATATGCCCCAGCTCGAGAATCAGCCTGGCGAATTTTGTCTCTGTGGTCTTGGCCGGTTCGAGCATGATCAGGTAACCGGCGTCCTTTAGCAGTTTCAAATGTGCGTATTTTTTCCGGATAGACGGTGTCATGCGCAGCCCCGTATCGTTGCGGCGGTCATCTGAAGCCACTTCGCGTATCTCGATACCGTGTAGTGCGCAATTTTGAACGGTGTTTTCATAGACCCTGGCGGGCAGCCTCACCGGGGTCGGGTAAGATATCAATTGTCCGGCATTCACCGCATCGCCTTCGGTGTCCGTCAGATCGTAGACAAACCTCACCGGGCCCATTGGCGCGAGGATCAGCAGCGGGCGGGCATTCAACTTTAAGCGTCGGCTGAACTTGCGGGCCCAGGTGCGGGCCGTCGCTACATGAGACAACCCCGGGTTCTGGGTATACAGCAAAAAACCATTGAAAGGCGAATACTGCGGCAGGCGGGCAATAAAATTGAGAGTCTGCAAATATTCTCGGCTGTCGCGGTAGCGCTTGTTGGCAACAAACATTTCATCGACTGCATTGGCTTCGGTGGCCGGGTCAGCCCATGGGTCAGCGGGGCTGTCACCGAGCGTTGCGGCGTCACCTTTTGAAAATAGGCCTAACTGCTGTGACATGCTACCCATCCTTTATGGTATTTTCGAAAATTTTCCGGATTTCCTTTTGGTCGGATTCACGTAATACGCTTTTTAACGCAAGGACCTGCAGGCAAAGTCAATCCGCCAGCATCGCACGCATTTCCGCCAACCGGGCCTTTTCACCGGCGCCCACCTCGGGATACGCTAAATTTAATTTTTTAAGGCATTCAACGAAAATATCCGCAACGCACATGCGCATAAACGGTTTGTCGTCGGCGGGTATGGCATACCAGGGCGCCCACGGTCGCGAGGTGGCATTGACGGCGGTTTCGTACGCGGCCATGTAATCCGGCCAGAATTTGCGTTCATTGACATCGCCGGTGGAGAATTTCCAGTTTTTGCTGGGCTCATCAATACGCGCCAGAAATCGTCGGCGTTGCTCTTCGCGGGACACATTCAGCCAAAATTTTAGTATAACCGTCCCGTTTTGCGCCAGATGCTTTTCATGGTCACAAATTGACTGATAGCGCTGCTGCCAAATGTTTTCCAGATCGGTATTGTCGGGAAGCCTTTGGGCCTCGAGATATTCCGGGTGTACCTTGACCACCAGGACCTCTTCGTAATAACTGCGGTTAAAGATGCCGATCCGGCCGCGCTCGGGCAGGCGTGTGGTCGTGCGCCATAAAAAATCGTGGTCCAGCTCCTCGGCCGACGGCTGTTTGAAGGAAAACACCTGGCACCCGGCCGGATTGATTCCACTCATCACAGCCCGTATGGTGCCGTCCTTGCCGGCTGCATCCATGGCCTGGAAGATCAGCAAGATGGCATAGCGGTCTTGAGCATAGAGCATGCGCTGTAAATCAGATATTTCGTCGATGCGTTTTGCAAGGCGCTTCTTGCATTTCTTTTTGTCCGCTGCCCCCTCCGGCGGTGTGGTCTTTGCTTTTTTAGCGTGAAACTTGCCGTCATCTTTAACCAGATACGGACTGGCCACCGCTTCAAACATGTGCCCTCCTTGACAGTTGTGAATTGCCCATAACTTCCATCAAAAAACCCCGTTTCTCGTTGTCAGATGCGGGGTTTTGATGTCATGCCATGGCAACCTCTGGGTTCCGGGTGAGTCGGCTGTGGTGTTCTTCCGCTTTTAGCACAGGGCCTTTTGCCAAGTCAACAACCGCGACCGGGTGTATCAGAACGCTTCTTCTGTGCCCCATTTGCTAAAGTTTTGCAGTATTTAAGCCGATATTGGTTTCAGGTAGCAGTGCAATTTTATGCCCCTTTGGGGAGGCAATCCATGGGCAGCACATCATTCTGCAGCGGCATCAAATCGAGCATGAATCCTGAACAAACGGACAGCTTGTACACGCAACAGATCAAAAATAAGATGACAGCGATTCTGGAATCGATGGATGAGATGCAACGCCGGGTGCTGCAGATGAGATTGGGGTTGATCGACGGTCACGCAATGACCGTTGACGAGGTGGCAGCCGCCCTGAGCAAGAGCCCGCAGCAGGTTCGGATATGGGAGAGAGAAGCCCAAAAAATCATGCATCATCCCGAACTCGCCCGCCGTAAGATCGACCGCTAGCCCCGTCTGCTATCTATCCCATGCCTGCCGCGGCGGAGCATCGAAACGCGAAGCCGGAATTTTAAAAGAAGATGGCAGCGCCTCGGAGCGAGACCGGGTCCTCTGACTTCTGTCATCTGGACCTGCGCACAAATACCCATTGCGTGTCTGTTGAAAGTCTGGCGCGAAAGCGGTAACCATCCAGATTGTAAGACTTCAGATTTTCCGGCCGCTTAATCCGGTTGCGAATAATAAAGTCACACATCCGGCCTCTGGCCTTTTTGGCATAGATCGCCACTACCCGATAGCTTGACTCCTGCTGCTCCTTAAAAACCGGAGTGATGACAGTCGCCTTCAATTGATCCGCTTTGACGGACTTAAAATATTCAAGTGAAGCCAGGTTTACAAGAATTCCGGACTTTTCCTGTTGGAGAAGGTTACTCAGCGACTGCTGGATTTTATCACCCCAGAATTCATACAGGTTCTTGCTGCTGCCGGCTGACAGTCGGGTGGCCATCTCCAGGCGGTAGGGCTGAATCAGGTCCAGCGGGCGCAGGATGGCATAAAGGCCGGATAGAATTCGCAGATGCTGCTGCGCATAATCAAACGCCTTCATGGTGTACGATTCAATACCCATGGCGTCAAAAACATCACCCTTAAAAGCCATCAGGGCCTGCTTTGAATTGGCAGGGTCTGGACGCATCTGCCAGTTTCGATAGCGGTCCGCATTTAAAACAGCGAGCTTTTCGCTGACCCCCATCAACGTTGCCAAGTCAGGTACTGAAAGTTTGCGCAGCGCCTTTACCAGAATTGCGCATTCAACAGACAATTCCGGAATCGAGTGCTTGGATATCGGAGCGGGCAGACTCATATCCATGGTTTTTGATGAATTCAACAGGATAATCATCTTGGATCTCGCCTTGGGCTGAAGATAAACGCTTTTAAAAATGTAAGTTTCAGGATCCTGCTCTTGACTTCTTTTTCTGTGGAATTAAATGTATACTACTTAATCTGTGCAATGCAAAACATTTATTATGTTTAAAGTAAAGGAATTCAGGCTATGACCCCTCTTGCGCGCATCATTCTATTTTTTTTGCTCGCCTTTTTAGTTGCGAACCTCGTTTCAGCGGCCGAAGAAAAAGAGGCGACCCAGCAAAAACAACCGCCAGAGATCGCCATTGCAGAAGCAATCGGAGATACCATGGCCAAGGAGGCCACACGCGTCAAAGAGGACCTTGAGCGTCAGGCACGTTCCCTTTTCGAACGCAAACCACTCGGCTGGAATTGGAATACGATCGACTTTCTGTACAAGTGGGTACTCGGTCTGCCGCTCAAGATACCGCAGATCGTCAAACATATCCTCGAGCAGAGCCGGCTGCTGGGATTTGCCGGTTCCCTGATCATGTTGACCTTTATCGTTGCGGTTTTATACAGCCTGCTGGGCCAGGATCGGGTGCTGGCTAAGATCGAGGCCGGTGTGCAGCCTCTTAGAGCAAGAATGCCAGAAGTTTCCTATCCTTACTTCATTTCGGCGCTCAAAGTGGTCGTTGCCGCCCTGATTCCGCTTATTTTGCTGGGCGCCTTTGCGCTCATAAATGCAATGATCACCTACAAAGCGGCCTGGTTTCAATTGACCGGTCGCCTGCTGGTGCTGTGGGCCGTTGGCGCTTTGCTCATCAGCCTGCTGCGGGAGTCGCTTACCCGCGATCTTTTCCAGGCCACCGCCCAATACGGAAAAAAAGTTTTCACGCTGGCGCGTCTGGCCGCCCTTTATGTGATACTGGGAATTGCGATTTCTTGGGGCGCTGAAGTGTTTCCTATTCGAGCAGACGTGCTGGCATTGCTCAAATTCGCCGTTTCGCTCTCGATTGTCATTGTTTTATTTCTTTTACTTTTGAGAAAAATAGCGCTGCTGTCATTCTTCCCGGAACTGCCTTATCGCAGCTATCAGGGCTACATCCGTATGCTCAGCCGCTATTATTACCCGTTGATTTTTTTATCCTTCCTGCTCTCGTTGCTGTGGTGCGTCGGTTTCAAGCAGCTCGGTGAAGTGTTGTTGGGCAAAATCTGGGCAGCCGTCGGGGTCTATCTGTTGATAATGCTCATCTATCACGTATTGCTCGGCGGATTGCAAAAATGGCAGGCCAAGATGGACCCAACAAACGAAGCAGCTCAATTTCTGGCACGATCTCTTAAAGCGCTGCTCCTGTACACCACCATTGCCGCTTCAGTCATCATCATCCTTGAGCTTTTGGGGCTGATGATCCCGCTGCAGCGCCTGCTCTCATTTCCGATTCTTAGACTGGGTGAAACCCAGCTCAGCGTGTGGATCATATTAAAAGCCGCATTTATTCTGATGGCCTTTTTATACGCTTCCCGTCTGATGCAGGCCTGTTTGGATTACAAAATCTATCCGTCTATCGGTGTCGATCCGGGCTTGGGCTATGCGTTGAACACCTTTTTCAAATACCTGACGCTTTCCATCGGCTTTTTGATTTCTTTGAAAATCGTGGGACTTGATCTTCGGTTTTTACTGGTTTTTGCAGGCGCAGCCGGTATCGGTATTGGCCTGGGGCTGCAGAATATGGCAGCCAATGTGTTCAGCGGATTCAGCATCATATTTGGTCGCAAAATCAGAAAAGGCGACTGGATCGAGGTCGGCCATACGCTCGGCGTTGTAACCGATATTTTCCTGAGGGCCACAAATGTACGCGATAGGGACAATATTGAATACCTGATCCCCAATTCAAACTTAATATCCAACACCATCGTCAATTATTCACTCTCATCGCCGATGATTCGAATCGAATTGCCGGTAGGTGTGTCTTACGCAGCGGATCCGCAGAAGGTTGAGGAGATTTTGCTGGCAGTCGCGGAACAAGAATTCATGGTGGCAAAGTTCCGCAAACCCGAAGTCCGATTTATCGGTTACGGCGATAATTCGATTAATTTTGAACTGCTCATTTGGATCGACGTCACCCGGACGGCGCGCAGGGCAGTTCGCAGTGCGTTGTATTTTGCGATTTTTGAAGAACTGAAAAAAGCCGGGATTGAAATACCGTTCCCTCAAAGAGACATTCATATCCGCAGCCAGGTCGTATCAGACTCGCCTTAAGTCCCGGAAAATTCGGCAGCGGACCAAGAATAAAAGTAAAAGAACCCGTATCTTACAATAGCGCGATGGGGCCTGTGTGCGTCCCATATGGGATCATTCCATATCGAATTCTTTAACGTCAAACCAGTAGCCGGTTTTAGCGATGTAATCCAATTCAAATTCAATCCATCGAATGTGATTGTTTTCCATTTCCAGAAAGCGTGCGAACATTTGTTGGGCTTCGGCGGGCATCTCATTAACCAATTTTTGATAAAATTCGGAAGTCTTGATTTCCATTTTCAGCGCCCGGCTGAGCATCTGCGATTTGACGCCCAACGAATCCTTTTCCGTTAGGGATCTGACACCGGCCGCCTGCCGCTCAATTTCCTCGCGGGAGGGGAGGGCCGAT
>JASFJF010000010.1:0-22328 GCA_050122255.1 Desulfobacterales bacterium | reverse complement strand
GTAATTTCTTGTATGTTTCCGGTCAGGTCGCTATCGATCCGGCAACCGGAGACATTGTAGATGGCGACATTGAGGTTCAAACCGACCGGGTCTTACAAAACATAACCGCCATAGTTGAGGCCGCCGGAATGTCGTTGCAAAATGTGGTCAAATGCACTTGCTTTTTAAAGGACATAAACGACTTTGCTAAATTTAATGCTATCTATGAGAGTTACTTTGGTAAGATTTTGCCCGCGCGTGAAACCGTAGAGGTGGCAAGGTTGCCAAAAGACGCCTTAGTGGAAGTGTCGGCGATTTGCGGTAAATAAAAAGTTTGCAAGATGGCGATAGTGCATTACAATTTTAGCTATTTCAGCTGTAAAATAAATCTTAGATGGTGAATTTACGAACATTAATCATTTTAAATTGAGGCAAATCTTATGGGCAGCCGAAAAATGAAGCTTCTCGTCACGGGAGCCAGCGGTTTTATCGGCCAAGAGGTCGCTCGTCAGCTGGCATTCGGTGGATACCGCCCCAGGCTGATGATTCGCCAGGCCGGTGACGACTGCGAGATTTGCCATCTGCCTGCTGATTTTGTCTTAGCCGACCTGAGGAACCGCAAAAGCATTGAGCCGGCCGTTCAAGGGGTTGATGCAATTGTCCACCTTGCGGCACGCGCCACTTTCGAATCCTATGAAAAGCTGAAACCCTCTATTTTGGACGGTTCAGTGGCATTGATGGAGGCTGGAATTGACGCTGGGGTGCGCCGCTTTGTCTACAGTTCGAGCCTGCTGGTCTACAATGGAAGTACGCCCCGGGTGGATGCCGACACTCCGGCAAAACCGGTACTCGATTACGGCCGCATCAAAGTGCATACCGAGAAAAGGCTTTCAGAAATAGCTGCCTCCGCAGGTGTTGCCTTTTCGGCTCTGCGTTTGCCGCATGTTTATGGCGCCAAAGATCTTTATTTCGGGCGACTGCGGGCCGGTCGTCTGATCCTGCCGGGCCTCGGCAAAAACATCTACACCCATCTGCACGTTTCCGATGCAGCTGCAGCCATCATCGCTTGCGCTAAACAGGGATTTTCAGGCATCCTGCCCTTCGGTGACCGCCAGCCCTCCACCTGGGCGTCTTTTCTCAAAGCGGTCCGGCCATTTTTTCCGCATGCACGCGTCCACCGAATCCCTCAATGGTTGGCTCTGCTGGCAACGGCCCTGCTGACACCTTTTCGGCACATGCGTCCAAACCCGGGGCTGGAGACGCCAGGTGCGGTGCGGACCTACAATTTTAATCTTGCCGTCGATCCGGATCTGTTGTGGCAGGACCTCGGCCTGCAACCGGCTTATCCGACAATTCACGAAGGCATACCGGCTGTGGCCAGGGAGAGCGGTTGTTCGGAAATGCTGATAAACCAATGAAACGCTCTGCACTTGAAAAGCGTTTGCCAAGCCAAACCCGATAAAACCACCGATTGCATTCAGTGGCTTAAATTTTGATTTTTATGCTGGCGTTTGGTGATGTTGCCGCATTTTGATTACATACCACCAACAGCCGGAGCCAATCCAACCTGATCACCGTCTGACAAAACAGTGCCGAGATCTACGACTCGACTGTTTACAAAGGCGATGTTAACATCTTCTTTTGAAATTCCCGCAAGTTTAACCAGATCTTCAACAGTTTGGCCGTCATCCAGATCGTATTGCGTGCTGTCTTTATAGTCGCACGTATCTAAATTTACCAAGGATGCGAAGCATTTCAGATGAACCTTCATAATTATCTCCTGACGATTGAATGAAAAAACATAATAAACGTTTTATTCCAATAGATTAATCACCGATGGATATTTTTCAATGGGTAATCTTTAGGTCAGAGCGCTCATCGCCATGTAGAAACGCCCTGACTGGGGGAAGAAAATTTCATGCTAATGGGTTACAGCAGCCCTGAATTTTTAAGTGCATGAATGGTCAGAAAGGTATTCCATTCGGGCTCATCATGGCTCCACGTGCCGTCACTGTTCTGATTTACGAATAACAGCGCAAAGGTCTTTTCAAGTTGTTTTTTCGCCTGATATAATTTAAGATGTGCAAGCGCATTAAGGATCTGAAATAAAGGCAAATTATGACCCCAGTCACCTCTGTCTGTCTGCAGATCAGCCAGATGCTCCACTGCCAAGACAGTGGCCTTGTCTTCAGCAAATACAGGATGTACGACCATGGCACGCAAAATATTATGGGTAGAGGCTTCATCAAACCACCGGCCCTGATTTTTTACGCTTTTTGCACTGAGCCACTGATATAAAGACAAAACATTTGGTTCATTTTGGCGGCCGAAAATGCTGGATAGGAACAGCGCCGCACCTGTTAATAGCATGTCCGGGCGACTCTTGATAAATGGAAGTCCTTTTAAAGAGGCAACGGCTGTAACAACTTCAACACCAACATGAATCTTTTCTGCCTGAAGGTCGATCTTATCGAGAAGCCAAGCCAGAGCGGCATTTATCTGTACTGTGGGTGATCGCACGGTTAAATGAAGCCCAAAGAGGCGTTTAATGGTTTCAATCGTGGAGCAAGACCACGATCCATCTGGCAATTGGTCCGCCAAAAGCGCAGCAATTGTTGCCTTAAAGTCAATTTTCCACTGCGGCGTATTGGCTTCTCCAAGCCATTTTTGTCTGGCGTAGAGACCCACGGGCGTTTTGCTTAACCGAAATATTTGATAAGGATTGTAGCGAAGTTTCATCAAAATGGCGTATTTTTCAGTTGACACATGTTCAAAGATACGTTTCGTTATGCATTGCCCACAGGATATAAAGTTCAACGAAAATTGAATCCCCGGTTAAATCTTCAAAAGACTTTGAGGTGCTAAGATGAAGAAAAAAATGCGTGTGATGACCGAAAAACCTCTAAACGCCGAGACACCCATCGAATCTTTACGCACCTGGACCACCGACAATAGGGTATTTTTCAAGCGCAATCAAGGCCAAATTATGCAACGACCGGTTCGGCTTTCGGCCTGGAAACTGATCATTGAAGGCTTGGTAAAACGTGTCCTGAAATTGTCCATAGCGGACATCCGCAATATGCCCAAAGTGGAGGTCGCAAATACCCTGGAATGTTCAGGCAACAGCCGCTCTTTGCTCAAAGAAAAAGCTTTCGGCAATCCTTGGACCATCGGTGGTGTGGGCAATGCGATTTGGGGGGGTATCTGGCTCAAAGATTTGTTGAAAATGGTTGACCTGAAACGTAATGCCAAGCACGTCAGCTTCGAGGGTTTGGATAAGCCGTTGGGATCGGCTGGGATCAGATTTATCCGCAGTATACCGTTGGAAAAAGCAATCTCTTCAACGATCCTTGCGTACCAGATGAACGGTGAACCGTTGCCTCTGAAGCACGGCTATCCACTGAGGGCTGTGGCTTTAGGTTGGACGGGCGCAAATTGTGTGAAGTGGCTTCATAAAATTACAGTGCTCGACCGGCCTTACGAAGGGTTTTTTATGGACAAGGTATACCGCGTATTTCAAAAAGGTGAGGATCCACGATCCGGTGAGGTTGTTGAAGACATCATGGTCAAATCGATTATCACCGAGCCAATTGATGGTGAAAGTTTGTCGTCCGGTACTGTGGCAATTCGCGGTACAGCTTATGCAGGAGAAGCTGGAATTAAGAAAGTGGAGGTTACTGTAAACGAGGGACAGACGTGGAATGCAGCGAAATTAATCGGCATTGAGGAAACCTACGCCTGGCGTCACTGGGAATACTTGTGGGATGCTCAAAAACCGGGTGACCACACCATAATGTCCCGAGCCACCGATCAGAGAGGAAAGCGGCAGCCAGACAAAGCCGATTGGAATGTACTGGGCTATGGAAATAACGGAATTCAGGAGCATGCCATCCGACTCAACATTGTTTAAGAAAAAGAATTAATGATTCGTTTGGCGCTTTGTACCACGTTTATTGGCAGGGGCTTATTACATTGGCCAGCGGGGGGGAAATGAGAAAATTCTCCCCCCCTGCTCGCTTCTACCATAACTTTTCTCGGGAAGACATATCTTGGAAGGTATGGTCGAGTCTGCTACCGACCGTACCGAAAAGCTCGTCAAGTTCGTTTTTGATCGGTGACCAGTCGGAAGGGCACTCGTTCTCGAGCTGATCCACCCGCATCTGTGCATTCACGACCTCCTGCTCGAGCTGCCCGATTAGCGGGAGAACTTTTTCTTTTTGCTCGGACCCGTATCCGTCCGCCGTCTTTTTCATGGCTTCCAGCTTTTCTTTCCAGGCCGAAACCTCTGCCGTCATCGCTTTGCAATAATCTTTTACATCCATCTGTAACTCCTTTCTTTAGAGTAATCACAGTTCTTCTAAGTAGATCTTTATTGGCCACATGGTATTGAATTGGTGTTGTGATGTATTGGTGCTGATTTAATTTATTTTGCTATTTGTTAAGTTAAGGGTTTTAATCTAATATCATAATAATTTGATCTAAACAGTCAAGTGGGGGTAAAAAAAGATTTTAGATGTTGGATGTCATGTGTGGTGACTGAATTAAAACTCATCAAAAGGGCTGTTTCTGAAAATGTAGATTCGTATCTGAAGCTATTTTCTTTCTTCTACAATCGAATCTCTGTCATCTGAGATATGACCCCCGACTGCGGTTAGCTGCGTCTGTGATTCAGAGCGCTTGAATCTGGCAACGACGGCAATTCGGACATCTCGTATAATCAGATAAAGCGCAGGTACATACAGAAGGGTCAAGACGGTGGCCGCCAGCAGGCCGAAACAGATGCTAATCGCCATAGGGATTAAAAACTGGGCCTGGAAACTGCGCTCCAGCAAAATGGGCAGCAGTCCTGCAATGGTGGTGATGGACGTCAACAAAACCGGTCTGAACCTGGCCCGGCCGGATTGAATCACTGCTGTTTCGATGTCGATGCCGCTGCGTGCAGCTCGGTTTATAAAATCGATTAAAATCAGGGAGTCATTCACCACAATTCCGGAAAGGGCCACAATGCCGAACAGACTGATGATGGTAAATTCCTTGCCCATGACCAGATGACCGAATACAGCACCGATCAGACCGAAAGGTATGGCCATCATGATGATCAGCGGCTGGATGTAGGAACGGAACTGGCTGGCCAACAATAGAAAAATCCCCATCATGGCCAGTAAGTAACCGGACTTAAGGCTATCAACAGACTCGCCCGTGCGTTTGGCTTGGCCTTCCAGGTCGTAGTTGACGCCCGGATAACGCGCGATCAGTCGGGGCAAAAAGTTGGCCTTCAGGTCGGCTACGATCTGGCGGGCGTTGGCGGTCGTTTCATCAATATCCGATATCACCGTTACGGTTCTTTTACGATCCACCCGATTGATAACCGAATAGGCCCGTCCATCGGCGATATCGGCCACCTCTTCGATGGGAATTTCCCGGCCGTCATCGGTCCGGATACGCATTTCGTCAAATCCGGAAAGGCTGCTGCGCTGCTTATCCGCATAACGGACCATCACCTTGACATCATCCCGGCCCCGCTGGATCCGAAGGGCTTCTTCACCGTAAAAGGCCTGGCGTACCTGTCGGGCAAGTGACTGCATGGTCACCCCGATGGAGCGCGCACCGGGCTTGACCCGCAGCTTTTTCTCCTGCTTGCCGGGTCTGAAATTGTCGGAAATATCATAGGTGCCGGGATAGGTTTCGATCTCCTTCTTGAGCTCATCGGCCGCCAGGCTCAACTGGTCAAAATTTTGTCCGCTCAGTTGAATTTCGATGGCATTTCCGGCCGGTCCCCCTTCCAGTGTAAAAAACGCCAGCCGATCGATACCGGGTAATTCACCGACCTGACTGCGCCAGTGGTTCAATATTTGATGGGTCGCTACCCCCGGGCGCTGCCCGGAAGAAACCAACTCCACCCAGACTTCCCCGACATGGCTGCCGATTTGGGGCGGTTTCCAGTCGCGTCGCGGAATCAACCCCACCAAGGCAAAGGTGTTTTTGACCAGATCGCCGTTTTCGTTTGCGAACTCCGGAAATGCAGTATTCAAATCAAAAGCTTTGTTCTCAAAATGCTTTATGGTTGACTCGGTAAAGCTTACCGGGGTGCCGAGCGGGTAATTTATTTCAGCGATCAGCCAGTCACTTTCACCTTTCGGAAAAAAGACGAAGGGCACATAACCGCCGGCCACGATACCAAGGCTGATGATGAGCACACCGATACCGATGGAGAATGTAAAATATCGGTTCTTGACGACATAGCTTATCGCCGGGGTGTAAATTCGTTGAATGGCGGATTGCAGGAGCCCCTCGACACGCTTTCGCAAACGCTCGAGCCACGAATTAAGGTTAGCCTTTTTTTCCTGGGATTGAAGTAAGGCATGGTGCAGATGGGCAGGCAGTATGATCAGGGCTTCACCCAGTGATACAATCAGAATAATGATGACCGCCATGGGCATCACTGCAATGAATTTGCCCATGATTCCCGCAAGAAACATCAAGGGCATAAAGGCCACAACCGTCGTTGAAACTGCCATGACCACCGGCCGGCCGACTTCTTTTAGGCCGTCGACGACGGCTGCGGATGGTGATTTACCCCGATTATAGTGGGTATAGATATTCTCTCCCACTATAATCGCATCGTCGACCAGGATACCCAGGGTCATGATGAATGCGAATAGGGAAATCATATTAACGGTTTGGCCAAAGGCGTTAAGCACCAAAAAAGCGGCCATAAACGAAATGGGAATACCAATGGCCACCCAGAAAGCCAGCCTGAAATTCAGAAACAGGGCCAGCGCAATAAACACCAGCGTGATTCCCTGAGCCCCGTTGCGCAGCATTAAATCGATACGATCGCGGACTAAAATGGATAGGTCGCCCCAGATGGCCAGATCGATATCTGAGTTCATCTTGTAGTCGTGGGCAGCGACGTAATCTCGTGCAATGTTGGCAATTTCGATGATATCCTGCTCGCTGGTGCGACTGATCCGCACCACGGCGGCCGGCTTGCCATTGAAGCGAGCCTTGATGTCGACATCCGCAAATCCGTCAATTATAGCAGCGACCTGCCCGAGGCGCACAACGGTTCCATCGGCCCGTGTGATCAATGGGATGGTTTCAAATTCCCTACCGACATACAGCTGGCCTTTTGACCTGACCAAAATTTCTCCCTGAGCGGTTTTGATCTTTCCGCCCGGCAAGTCGATACTGCCGGCCCGCACGGCGCTGACCACCTCGTCAAAAGTAAGACCGTAGCGGCGCAGGTTATCTTCGGAAACTTCAATCGCGATTTCATAATCCCGCACGCCCATCAACTCGAGCTGGGTGATAACCTCGGGTTGCTTGAATTTTAGGCTGGAAAGAAACCCCTTCTTTGATTCGGATTCCATCTGAGAAACAATTCGCGCATCCAGTAAATCCTCCCGAATTTTTTCAGCTGCCTGCCTCAGCTGTCTCTCAGCCACATCTCCGTAGGCAGCAATGTAAATCGTCGGGTCCCTGTTTATGATTTCGAGGACAAGCGGCTCCTCGGCTTCCTCAGGGAAAGTATCGATTCGATCGACTTCGGCTTTAATCTCATCCAGAACCTTCTGAACATCCATGCCGGATTCGAGCTCCACAACGACTTCGCCGTTGCCTTCACGAGCGGTGGATATGATGCGGTCAATGCCCTCAATACCCTCAATCTGCTCCTCGATCTTGATGCAGATCCCCTCTTCCACCTCCTCCGGGCTGGATCCCGGGTAGTCGACACTGACAACAATCATATCCAATGCAAACTGCGGAAACATTTCCCGGCGCATCTTCATCACCGTCACCAGCCCGGCTACGATGATAAAGACCATCACCAGGTTCACCGTAACGTGATTTTTTATCGACCACTTGCCCAGTGCACGCATGTTATAAGCAATGAGTTACGGGTTGCTGAAACGTAAAATCTTTTACTGTTTAAAAGCCTTAGCCCGAGTTTTCAAGATTGAGCGCAACGAGCTTAGCGCTCTCCAAAAGCGACAAACCGGCGCTAAAAAGATTTTGAAATGACTTTTAGTAGCCAATAACTACTTTATTCGGACGAGCATGCCGTCAGTAACATCCGATAGTGGCGTTTTGATGATGCGCTCGCCATCCGAAAGCCCCTGACTGACGATGACAGAATCCTTAAAAGCTCGCAGAATATCAACAGACTTTATTTTGAGGTGATCGCCCTCGACTGTATAGACTCGATCTCCCGGATAAACGACGTGACGCGGCAGCACATACGCCTGGCTTACCTCTTTACCCTTGATCCTTCCAGTTACAAACATTCCCGGCCGCAGACGCAGGGTCTTGCTGTTTTCAGCGGAGTTGGATAATACGTCGACTTCGATGACTACTGGCAATGTTCGGGTTCTGTCATCCATCTCTGCTTTAACCCGGGTCACTTGCCCGTTCCAAATCATTTGAGTGCCTTGATTTTCAAAGATAACATCAGCCTCGATACGGGCGTTGCCGTTTATTTCGGCTGGCAGCCATTTAAAGTCTTTGACCGGGATACGCACTTCGATTTCCAGCCCGCCGGTGCTGTATATTCTGCCCATACTCTGTCCGATGGTGACATGCTGCCCGACTTCAATCGTCTTTGCCAAAACCCAGCCGTCAAAGGGTGCCCTAATAGATGATCTTTCAAGATCCAGCTTGGCGGTCTCAAACATCACTTTGGCCATGTCACGTTGAGCCAGGAGCTGCTCTTTTTGGGGTCCCGTCAGGGCCAGCTGGTTTTCAAGCGCCTGCAACCGCTCCTGGCTTGCCAGATATTGCTGCTCGGTTTTGTCCAGGGTAGACTGGGCGATGACTTTTCGATCGATCAGTTTTTTCAATCTGAAATATTCATTTTTAGCGAGCGCCACATCAGATGCGGCAATTTTAATGCGTGCCTGCAGGTTCAAGATTTCCTGCTCAAGGCGTTTGAGCTCTGCCTGCGCCTGTTTAATCTGAACTTTGGTGCGCTGAACGACCAATTCGTAAGTGCGTGGATCAATCTGGATCAGCCGGGTTCCGCGGGTTATAAAATTGCCTTCTTCAAAGGTTGGGTCCGTTGCGACAATTTGGCCCCGGACTTCGGCTACCAGCAGCAGTTCTTCGCGCGGTTTCACCGTGCCGTATGCCTCGATGACCATCTGAACTTTTTCGGCCCGGGCGGCAAATACTTCAACCAGCCGGCCCTTTTCTTCCACAACACGGCGCTCGGCTTTGGGCCGCAGGATGACCAAAACGGCTGCAATCAGGATTGCGGCCAGGATAACCGCAAACACACGGATCGTTTTAAAAGTGGCTCCTTTTTTCATAGCTCCACTCTTTTGCTGAACAGATTGCTTAATATTTATGTTCGCCGGAAGGATACCATAAAACAGATGATAAGAATAGCCGCCTGGCAACATCATTTACGCAGACGGCTACACAAAAACTATATAATTTTAAATAGTTATCATTTTCCTTCTGTGATTTTCTCAGTCAGTACCGGCACGAAATCAAGAAGGTCATCGACAACCCCGACATCTGCGACCTGAAAAATGGGCGCTTTTGGATTTTTATTCACCGCAATGATATAAGGGTTGCCTTTAATGCCACCCAGGTGTTGGAAAGAGCCGCTGATACCCAGCGCCAAATAAACTTTGGGTTTGACCGTCTGCCCTGAAGTTCCGACCTGGCGTGCCTTCTCAAGCCATTTGGCATCAACGATCGGTCTTGAGCAGGATACGACACCGCCCACAGCCTCTGCCAGTTCTTCAGCGATTTCGATGTTATCCAGATCTTCGATGCCCCGGCCGATCGATACCAGAATATCCTCTTTGGTAATGTCGACGTCACCGGCTTCGGCCTCTACAACTGCTAAAAAGTGCCGGCCGACGGATAGGTCTCCGATTTCCGACGATTTATCAACCACATGCCCGCTGACCGATTTGCTTTCATCCGGTTGAAATATGCCCGGGCGAACGTTTATAACAGCTCCGGCGGAGATATCCGCAGTCAAATGGGTGCTGACCTGACCGCTGTACTCCTGACGAATCACTTTTAAGTTGTTCCCATCCAAACCCTCAAATCCGGCGGCATCGGAAACAAACACCGAATCCAGTTTGACCGAAAGGCCCGGGGCAAGGTCCATTCCGAAGGTATCGTGCGGAATGAGCACGACGGCGTCAGCCGGCAATACAGCCACCAGCAGTTTTCGAATGGCTTCGGCATTCGGATAGGCCAGCGCCTCACTGTCGAATTTCCACACCTCCGTGAAAGCAGCAGCCACATTATTGCATACCGCATCCAGATCAGCACCGGAGCCGGTCACGATGGCAGTGGGTGATGCGTCTGGAAAGATATTCCGGGCAGCTGAAACGAGTTCCAAAGCGGTATCATCGGCAACACCATTTTTATGTACGATATATGCGAAAACTTGTGCAGCCATTATTTTATTCCTCCTTTGGCTTTTAATAGGTCAATCAATTTTTCGGCAATCTCCTCACTGCTGCCTTCAAGAATTTCAGCGCCCTCTCCAAGCTCAGGAACGAAATAATCGACCCGTTTGACCGCGGCGCCGGATTCACCCACACCGGAGGCGTCAAGGCCCAGGTCAGAGGCGCCCCAGACCGGGATGTCCACCGAAGCGACCTTGCGGATACCGCGAATCCCCACGTATCGTGGCTCATTGATACCCGTCTGGATGGATAAAACGCAGGGCAGCGCGATTTCGCTCATTTCCTGGTTGCCACCTTCGATTTCCCGGCCGACCTTAAGCTGGCTGCCGTTCTGGATTTCGATAAAATTGACGACCGAGGCATAGGGAACGTCCAGCATGGCTGCCAGCATGCCGCCGATCTGGCCGGCACCATCGTCTGCCTGTGCGCCGGTTAGGATCAGGTCATAGTTCCCTTTTTCCACAACGGCCTTTAAAATTGTAGCGATACCTTTGCCATCGGATTTCTCAAAGGCATCATCAGAGACTAAAATGCCATTATTGGCACCCATGGCCATCTCTCTTCTGACAACTTCTTCGGAATCCTCGTCCCCCAGGGAAACCACCGTCACGGCGCCACCGACTTTATCGACGATTTGGATGGCTTCTTCAACCGCATAATTGTCCCACTCGTTGACCGAGTAAACCAGATCATCGCGCTCGATGTCGGAGCCGTCCCGGTTGACTTCGATTTCATTTTCCGCCGTGTCCGGAACCCTTTTGACACAAACCAAGATCTCCATTTTCACCTCCCAGTACTATTAATACGTAAAGAAGTATTAACATATCAATTTCTATGAGAGAAATCCTAAATTCAAATATCGAAATCCGAAACAAATTCTAATTTCAAAAATAACAATGATCAAAACAATATTGGCACTTTTGTAAATTCGATTGCTCTTTGTTAAGGGTCATATTGGTTTGAATTTTGGATTTCGGTTATTCGAATTTGCCCTTCGACTTGGCTCAGGGTGGTGAGCGTGTCGAACCATTTCGCCTTTCGGATTCAGTGTTTCGAATTTTAAACCTTATAAGCGCCGCATACGACCCTCAGTCTTAGGATTGCAGATGCCTGGAAATAAGCTCCGTAAGATCCAGCGCTTGCATCTGCCCTTCCAATCCGCTGACCTTGATGGCGTCCTCTATGTTCACCAGGCAAAACGGACAGGCCGTCACAATCACATTGGCGCCTGATTTTTGAGCCATTTTCACGCGCAGTACCCCCATACGCTGCTCTTCCTCAGGCTCATAAAAGAGCATTAGCCCCCCGCCACCGCAGCAAAAGGACCGATCTCGGCAGTTGCCGGTCATCTCAATACGGTTGATTCCTGGAATCGAATCGATGGCATTCCGCGGCTCATCATAGACATTGTTATGACGGCCCAGATAGCAGGCATCATGGTAGACATAGATTTTGGAGGAATCTTCTACCGCTTTGAGCTGAATCTTGCCGGATTGAACCTGACGCACAATCGTCTGGCTAATATGCTTCACCGGCGGCAGCTCACGGTAATCCCTTTTTAGGGCATTGAAGGCATGCGGGTCAGCGGTCACAATGCGTTGAACACCCGAATTCAGGATGGCCTCTTTATTTTGATCCCGCAGGTCCTGATGCAGCATCTCTTCGCCGAAGCGCCTGGCTTCGTGGCCGCTGTCTTTTTCAGCTTTGCCGAGAATGCCGAAATCAATTTCAGCCGCATGCAGGATTTGGGCAGTGCAGCGCGCGATCTCCTGCATGCGGTCGTCAAAGGAAGTAATACTGTCGACAAAATAAAGGGTTTCGGCCTCAGCACCCTTTTCAAGAATTTTGACATTATTTCCTTCGGCAAGCGCCTTGGTCCAATCGGCGCGCTTTCTTTCCATTTTTCCCCAGGGATTGCCGCGTTTTTCAAGTGCGCCCAACGGCTTTTGCAGGGACTGGGGTACCAGGCCGTCATCGACCATACCGCGACGCAAGTCCACCATCTTGTCAATATATTCAATCCCCAGAGGGCATTCCTGCTCGCAGGCCCCGCAGGTGGTACATGACCAGATTTCATCCTCATCATAAATATCGCCGATCAATGGTTTGGAACCTGCGCCGTTTCCGCCGATCAGCGGATAATGCTTGAAGGCATAATCGCGCCCTTTAATGGAAATGAAACGCGGTGAGAGTGGGCGCCCAACGGCATTAGCCGGGCAACGATCCGAACAGCGGCCACAATCGGCACAGGAATAAAAATCAAGCATGTGTTTCCAGGTAAAATCTTCAAAGACCTTGACGCCAAAGGAATCCAGGTCATCCAGCTGTTCATCGGAGATCCCGTACTGCACCGGTTTGACATTCCCCTTTTCAACCCGCATGAAAAAGACATTGAAAATAGAGGTAATTACATGGAAATGCTTGCCCAGCGGCAAAAAGCACAGGAAAAAGAAAAATGTCAAATCATGAATGAAATAGGCGATTAGATGCGTATTTTGCAGTGCCGTTTGAGAAGCGCCACTGAGGACATGGCTGAAAAACCAGGCCAGGCTCAGAGGTACCGGAAATTCAGCATGCAGGCCACTCTGGATCTCGGCAGCCACCAGGCTGGCATCAAATACGCTTTCGGTAAGGATTAGGGTTGAAATCAAACCCAAGACAAAAATGGCCTCAGCGGTATGGTCTTTTCCGTAGCGGGGCGGCACTGCGTAGCGTGCGGGCTTAAAGATGCCCCTGCGCACGGCTGCGATCACACAGGCGATCAAAACCCAGGTGGCGGCGTAATCTTTTAGGACATTGTAGAACCAGCCGAAATTCCCGCTGAATCCGGGCAAAACAAAATTTTCTGAAAAACCCAGAATGACCAGCTGGGTGGAGCGCGCGCCTAAAATGATAAAACCGGCAAAAATAAAAATGTGGATAATTCCAGCCAGCAAATAGCGCGGCTGGCGCCATTGGGCCAGCCAGATTTTTAGCGTCAGGCCGATCCGTTGCCCGATGCAACCAAGGCGCTTATCAGGTGCTGCCTTGACCAGCGGTTGAATCCGGCGAAACATGATGTAGGTAAAAATAGCCACACCGACCAGCGGGATGAGGATCGAAAAAATGATCGTCGGAATGCCGGCAACAGACGCCGCCGCTGGCGAAATCAATACAGATTCCATTATTTCAGTTTTCCCCTTATTTTTATCTCATGCGATCTCAGTAGTTTATAGACAACAGGAGTGATTTGCAGCATTTAAACCAAAGGAGCATGCATATCACGATTGAGCCCTTCAGGCAATAGGGCTCAACAGGTTTAAGGGTTCAGGGTTTCTGTTTTTCAACCTTTGAACCCATGAACGTTGAACCTTGAACCTGGGATTATTTGCCCCCGAAGGCATCTTCGGAGATATCAATGGCGGCCGTATCGGCTGCCAGAATCACGTTCATTTTGCCGGTGCTGACCGGTAAAATCGAATGCACGAAAAACTCAGCACTTTTGATCTGACCTTCGTAAAAGGCAACGTCTTTTTTGCGGGCGCCGTTTTCCAGGTTTTGCGCGGCTATAGTGGCCCGCCATAACAGCAGCCAGGCTAAAACCACATCGCCGCATACTTCCATAAAAGAATAAGCGTGTGCAAAGGCGCTCATACGGGTGTCCAGTGACATGGCTGCCTGGCCGATGTGCAGCATCACTTCTCCCAGTTTGTTGATAGCGGCCTCGACTTTGGTGGCGGCGCCTTCGAGTTTGGCGATGGATTTCGCAGCGTCCAGGGTTTGCTGGATTTCGCCCAGCAGATCCATGACCGGCTTGCCTTCATTCAGTCCCAGTTTGCGGGCCAAAAGATCCATGGATTGAATGCCATTGGTGCCTTCATATATCTGGGTAATCCGGCAGTCCCGTAAGAGCTGCTCCACGGGATATTCCTTGATATAGCCGTAGCCGCCGTGAACCTGAATCCCTAAGCTGCATACCTCAAAGGCCTTGTCGGTCACATATCCTTTGGCGATGGGAATCAGCAAGTCAATTAAGCCCTGGTATCTGGCCTTATCGGCGTCTTTAGTACTCAGACGCGATTTGTCCTCGCAATTACCGATAAAGTACAGCAGGCTGCGCATGCCTTCGACATAGGCTTTCATGGTCAACAGCATCCGCCGGATATCCGGATGTTCGATGATGGGCACCGCGGGGGCATCTTCTTCCTGAGCCTTTAACAGATGCCGTCCCTGCAACCGCTCACGGGCATAGTTGACGGCATACATGTAGGCTGAGCTGGCACAGGCCAGACCCTGGAGCCCCACCAGCAGACGGGCTTCGTTCATCATCTGGAACATGGCTCGCATGCCCTTATTTTCATCGCCCAGCAAGGTTCCCCGACAGTTGCCTTTACTGCCCAGGGATAGGGAGGCAGTGGAATTACCATGAATGCCCATTTTTTGCTCGACGCCGGTGCAGAGCACATCATTGGGCTCACCCAGGCTGCCGTCGTCGTTCACTCTAATCTTGGGGACCAGAAACAGGGAGATCCCTTTGGTGCCTTGCGGCGCGCCTTCTATACGGGCCAGCACCGGGTGAATGATATTTTCCGCCAGATCATGTTCACCCGAGGAAATAAAAATTTTGTTGCCGGTTATCGAATAGGTGCCGTCGTCATGTTTGACCGCCGTGGTGGTCAGCGCGCCGACATCGGAACCGGCCTCGGGTTCGGTCAACAGCATCGTGCCGGTCCATTCACCGGTGAACATCTTTTTCAAATACAGCTCTTTTTGTTTTTGGGTGCCAAATGTTTGAACCAGCCGACCGGCCCCGTGAGTCAAACCGGGGTACATCATAAAAGCAAAATTGCCACCGATAAAGAGGTCATTCACCGCTAAAGAAAGGCTCACCGGCATGCCCTGCCCGCCCCACTCCGGATCATCGGAAAGGGCAACCCATTCACCTTCTTTAAATAGCTCCCAGGCCTTGTGAAACGATTTTGGAACGGTCACCCGGCCGTTATCAAAGCGAGCGCCCTCACGGTCACCGTCGACATTGATCGGCAAAAGTTCCTTGACCGCCAAATGCCGGGCCTCGGATACGATCAAATCGATAGTTTTTTTATTAAATTCAGCATATTGTTGGTGCTCGCAGAGGGTGTCCACCTGGAGCTGTTCATGCAGAACAAAATCGATATCCCGACGATCTGCTATGGTTTGTGCCATTTTTTATCTCCTTGTTTAAAATTCAGCCACGGGTGTTTGATGCTTCCCGATAATTTCTAGGCGGTAAGGTTATCCCTTTGTTCGATTCCTTTGATAAACAATTCGACCAACGGATCCGCCATGGAAATCAGATCATAGTCCTCTTCGGCATGCAGCCAGGTGTTGATGACTTCATCCACCGCGCCGATTATAAAGCGTTTGACCAGGCCGACATACAGATCTTTGCGAATCGCGCCTTCCTGCTGGCCCTGTTCAATTATTTCAGATATCAGATCCCGATACATTTTAGACATTTCTTTTATTTGTGCTTCGGCCAGGCGGCTGTTCTGATGGGTTTCAACCTGGTAGACCACTGCCCCGTCTCTGTCGCGCTGAAACTCGGTCAGATGGCGGCGCACCAGATTGCGTAGTTTATCGGTACTGGTCTCAGCCTCAAAGACGGCCTCGCGGAAAGACTCAAAGACCTGTTTGGTCCGAAAGCGGAAAAATTGTACCAGGATATCGTTTTTGCTTTTAAAATATAAATAAATGGTGCCGTCGGCCACGCCAGCTTCTTTGGCAATCTGGGCAACTGTTGACTGGTGAAATCCCTGTCCGGCAAAAACCTTGACCGCCGCTTCAAGAATTTGATGATATTTGTTATTTTTGTCGACCTGATTGGTTGTTGCGCTCAATTTGCGGTCCTTTCGAACTCGAAAAATAAAAAATGAATGAATGTTCATTCATTTCATATCAAATATCGAGCCCCCCTGTCAAGCCCCAATTCAAAAAATCGTAGAACCTATTTTTATATTAATTACAGAATACTAAGATAAAAATTGGAAAAAAATAAGATCGAAAATCTGAATTTCGGGGAAAAAGTATGAAATGAGGAATCATTCAGAAATTTGAAAAAAACAAATTTTGCGGGCTTTAGGAATCCTAACACCAACGCTTGATAAGGACTGATATGGGAGACACCCTCAAATAGTGAAATGAGGGGTCGGAAATTTTTTGCATGCAACCCCTGATGAAAGCGGAATGTGTCAACGACCACACGCACAGCGGGTGGCTTGGATTTTCCCACCAGTGCTGACATTTCATTCCGCTGTCAATTTACTGTCAGATATCCCCTCATTGCTTCGGAGTTGACACGTTCATGAATTATTCGGCTAGCCCTCTGCCTTTTTTTCAAGTTCATCCAGTTTTTCAGGCTCGGAAATAGCGATATCTACAAGGGCCTTGGGGATTGAGCTCTGCTCGCACATCACCCTGATTTCTTTTTCCTGATCGCTGAATTCCATGATTTCGCGGATGGCCTCGATGTGATCGAGCATCTCATCGGGCGGGATGTCTTGCAGCGCAGGTCCTTCCGCCTCTGCCTTTTTGCGGGCGGCGGCTTCTGCTTCCAACCTTTGCTTTTCCTTTATCTCCTCCTCCATTGCTTTTTTGACGGCATCAATTGCTGCCTGATCAACCTGGGCCATCTCGATGATCAATTCTTCGGAGACGTCATTTTCAAAAAGGTGCTTTACTCTCTCATCATTGGACTTGCCCTCAACGGTCTCAAGCAGTTTTGCGACTCTAGCACGCTCGGCACGTTCCTTTTCAATCGCGGCGTTTACCTGTTGCAGCTTCTCGTCTGTAATTTCCAACGCGCTGGTAACCACTTCAGGTGCCACTTCCTCTTTTATGAGCAAGCGGATGCCGTCATCGCCGGCCATGTCTTTGGCCTTGGCGATCAGCAGATCCAGTTTGGTCTGTTCGACAATCTTAATGACATCAGCTCTGCGCTCGGATTTTTTAAGTCCAGGCCATGTCTCGGCGATATTGCTGATGAGCTTATCCGTTGCAGCGTAAGGGTCTGCCACTTCCTCCAGCGTCAGAGCCTCGATCGCTATGCTGAGGTCCTGCATGAAAGGTCTGCCCACTTTGCTGGTTTCATTCATTGCCCAGCGCAGTTGAAGCATATTGCCGCCATGGTGCGAAACATTGTAACCGGCATTGTCCAATTCGACCGCAAGCCGCTGAATCGATGCTTCCAGGTTTTCCGCCGAGAGGTCCTGCGAATCAAGCCCATTGATATTCTCCTCAATTAACAACCAGAGAGGCCTTTTTTCTGTCGCGTCGCTTGTCGTCATTTTCAAATCTCCTTTTTGCTTATATTTACCGATAATGAATCCACCATCGAATCCACCTGAGACCGTATCTTTGATCCCCCCGAAAAGACAACTGGTAAAAACCTGCTAAGCCAGGCAAAAACTATAAAGAAGCACTCTAAATGAGTCAAGCAAAAAGAAACCCTGTCCTGATCAACATCAAGACAGGGTTTTTTAGCGGTTTAAATCGAATGTTAATTGCCGTTCGGTCGAGGATAAAGACCGGCGCCTTCAACGATCTCAGGAACCTTTTCTTCCCACTCGATGGCCATCACGTGAAATCCGGCCACACCTTCACATTCTTTCAGGCGCTCGATGGATTCGATGCACATCTTGATGCCTTCATCGGCCTGTTTGCCCTTCTCAACCCCTTGCAGGCGCTTGATGACCTCATCAGGTACATCCATTCCCGGCACGCGTTTTTGCATGTATTTGGCCATGCCCACTGATTTCATGGGGGTCAGGCCGGCCAAAATATAGCATTTTTCATGCAGTCCGCGGTCGCGCACGCCTTTCATCCATTCTTCGAATTTATCCAGATTGTATATGCACTGGGTCTGAATGAATTCGACTCCAGCGGCTACCTTTTTAGCCAAACGCGGTACCCGGATTTCAAAGGGATCGGCAAAAGGGTTGGCAGCCGCACCGACAAACATCTGGGGTTTGCCATCCAGCTCGTCACCGCCCAAAAATTTGCCCTCATCGCGCATATGCCTGATGGCCTGAATCAGCTGGATTGAGTCGATGTCGTGCACATTCTGGCCCTGAGGGCAATCACCAAAGCTCTGATGGTCGCCCGACAGACACAAAATGTTATTGATTTCAAATGAAGCCGCTCCCAGAATATCACTCTGCAAGGCGATACGGTTGCGATCGCGGGTTACCATTTGCAGCACCGGTTCTAAGCCCATCAATTTCAGGCGAATACAGGCAGCCAGGCTGCATAGCCGCGTCATCGACGTCTGGTTATCGGTGATATTAATGGCATCGACATGATCTTTGATCAACTCGCCTTTTTGAACAATATGGTCAATATTGCTGCCGCGCGGTGGCCCGCACTCGGAGGTGACGGCCAGGTGCCCTTCTTTAAGAATTTTTTCCAGCTTGCTCGGTGTATTTATTGTCATTGCTGTACATCCTCCCTTACAACTTTTCGGGGCCCTCCGGCTCTGTCGGTCGACCAGTCCTTGATCGGACAAAGCTTTTCATATTCATCAAGTTTATCCAGAGCCTTGAGGCGATCGACGATCAATTGCCAAGCGCAATCCAGCTCGGCGTTTATCTCGCATTTGCCGGTGGTCGATCCGCCGCAGGGACCGTTGAACAGCCGCTTGGCGCAGCGCGCCACCGGGCAGATGCCCCCGGTCGTGGCCAGGATGCATTGTCCGCAAGCCTGGCAGCGTTCGGTCCAAAGCCCGCGCTCTTCGGTAGCGCCTAAGAAGGTAGTGTTTACCCCCGGATAGATTGGCTTGTCGTGGTATTGCTCGGCAGTAAATTGAACGCCGACGCCACAGGCAAGTGATACAACAGCATCATACTGGTCGATCGAATCCCGGATTTCATCCAGATACTCACGATCACATTGTCGTTCCAGGGTCAATTCATCGATTTTGACCTCTTGACCTTCTTTACTGGCATGCATCCTGAGGGCCGAAGCCAGAACACCGACCTCTTTTTTACCACCGGCCTCGCACACGGTAACACACTCGTTGCAGCCCAGGATCAGGATGTTCTTGTGACCTTTGAGGTATTCGATGATTTCCTCAATTGGTTTTTTGTCCGCAACAATCATGGAATATAACCTCTCCTTTAAAAATGAATATTTTCACCAAAAGCCTATCTGTGATTAACATTTGACTATTTTGCGCATTTCAATCGGCAATATTCAATAGTCAAGATTCAATGCTTTTTCAGGCTGCCTTGTTTTTGACAGCCCGGATCGGGTTGGGGCCCAATTCTTTTATTTTCCCAGTCATTTCGGTGGCATACTGCGCAAAGCGGGGGCCTTCGCTGGATGAAAGGTTATACATCTGGACCCGTTCGCCACCGATGCCGACCGCCTCCAGTATTTTCTGAGCCTGTTCCACCCTTCTGCGGGCCATCAGGTTGCCGGCGTTAAAATGGCACTCGCCTTCAAGGCATCCGACAACGGCAACGCCGTCGGCACCTTTTTCAAAAGACCGCATGATATGAATCACATCAACTTTACCGGTGCAGGGCACCCGAACGATCCTTACATTGGTGGGGTATTGCAATCGCATTGAACCTGCCAGGTCCGCCGCCGTGTAGCCTCAGAAATTGCAGCAAAAAGCAATGATGATGGGTTCAAAGTTCTCAGCCATTTTTCCTCCAGATTAGTATACGCTGTATTGCTTTATCGTTACGGCAGAACTCGTAACTTCGAATTTCGGATTTCGGGCTTCGTGTTTCGGCTATTTTGGGGTTACTTGGATAAAAGCCGAATTATCCCCTTTCTCTTTCTAAAGGACACCCTCCAGGAGCGCATCCACCTTGCAGATGATCTGATCATCTTCGTACCAGTTCAGCTGGATGGCCTTAGCCGGGCACTCCGCGGTACAGATGCCGCAACCGTGGCAAAGGGCCTCATCAATTTCACTGACACCATCCGCATTGATCTTGGGCACATCATACGGGCAGGAGCGCACGCATATCAGACAGGAAGCGCACTTGTCGGCTTCAACCTGCGCGGTGACCGCCGATAGGGTTAAATGATCCTGGGCCAGAAAGGTAACCGCTCGCGAGGCGGCCGCATAAGCCTGGGCGATGCTTTCCGAGATCAGCTTGGGGCTGTGGGCTGTGCCGCAAACAAAAATACCTTCAGTCGCCATATCCACCGGCCGTAATTTCACATGCGCTTCCATGAAATAGCCTTCCGGCGTGCGCGCCAGTTTGACAATTGTAGATAGCTCCTCGGTATCCTCAGCTTGCATGCCGGCACTGAGAACCAGTAAATCCGTGCTGACGCACAACTTGCGATTGAGCACGTGGTCGGTAAAGGTTACCTCGATGCCGTCTGTGGCGGCTTCGGCCACCGGCGGGTCTTCGGGATCAAACCGGAAAAAGAAGACCCCCTGACGGCGGGCCTCGGTGTAATAGTCTTCCAGAAGTCCATATGTACGGATATCGCGATAAAGAACAAATATTTCAGCCTCCGGATACTTATCCTTGATGTGCAATGCATTTTTTATGGCTGTCTGACAACACACCCGGGAGCAATTGGGATTTTCCTCGTTACGCGACCCGATGCATTGAATCATAACCACTTGTTGGGGCTCTTCGAGTTCGCCCTTTTTCATCCGATCGGCCAGCTCAAGCTGGGTCATGACCCGCGGGTCATCCCCGTAAAGGAATTCATTAGGCTTGTATTCGTGGGCTCCGGTGGCCAGAACAACCACCCCGTGTTCTATTTTGCGTTGCTCCATATCCGGCCCAACCATAATTTCGGTGGTAAAATTGCCTTTAAAGCCGGAATAGCCCACCACCAGGGCATTCGTGATCACCTCAATTTTCTCATGGGCGTTTACACGGCCAATAAGATCGCTGAGATATTTTGTGATATCGGCGCCCTCAATGGTTGCCGTCAATCGATTCGCCAATCCTCCCAGCTCGGCCTCTTTTTCGATAAGGGCCACCTCATAACCCTGATCCGCCAAGCCCAGGGCGGCATTCAGGCCGGAAATACCGCCGCCAATCACAAGGCCTTTCTGGATGACCGGGATTTTCTTTTCATGTAATGGGTTCAGGGTGGTGGCCCGAGCCACCGACATTCGAACCAGGTCACTGGCTTTATCGGTAGCTGTCTCCGCAGCATCAGAGTGCACCCAGGAATCCTGATTGCGGATATTGGCCATTTCAAACAGGTATTTGTTGAGCCCGCAGGATTCCATCGTATCCTGGAAAATGGGCTCGTGCGTTTTGGGCGTGCAGGCCGCCACCACCACCCGGTTGAGCTTGTGCTCTTTGATGACCTCTTTCATCTGAACGAGGGAATCCTGAGAGCAGGTAAACAAATTCTCCTGGGCATGGACCACATTTGGCAGGGTTTTGGCATATTCGGTCACCCCTTTGACATCCACCACGCTGGAGACATTGACGCCGCAGTTACAGACAAACACCCCCACCCGGGCTTCCTCATCACTGACATCTATTTCTTGCGGGATTTCCACGCTGCGGGTCAGTGTGTTGCGTGCCGAATTCAAACTGGCACCGGCAGCACATGCAGCCGCACTGGCCTCGGTAACCGAACTGGGAATGTCTTTGGGTTCCTGAAAAGCGCCGCAGGCATAGACGCCGGGCCGAGAGGTCTGGACGGGCGAAAACGGATGCGTCACTGCAAAACGTGAATCATCCAATTCGACCCCCAGGCGCTCAGCCAGCTGGACCGTTGATTCCGGTACCTGCAAACCGACCGACAGCACCACCATGTCAAAATTTTCTTCTTGCAATGGGCCGGCATCATCTATGTAGCGTACGTTTAAATCGCCGGTCCCGCGGATTTCATCGATCGAGTGAATGCGTGACTTGACAAAGCGGATGCCGGCATCTATAGCGCGATTATAATATTTCTCGTAGT
>JASFJF010000009.1:0-22956 GCA_050122255.1 Desulfobacterales bacterium | reverse complement strand
AATCGCTGCCGTCTCAGTGGCAAAAACGGGTTCTGGAAAATGAGTTGAGGATTACGGGACTTTTTGTCAAAGCGATGGCCCGCATCGCCAAAACCGGCGACCTCATCAACCTTAAAGAAAATAATCTGGAGCTGGCAGCCCATAATATTGTCGTCTTGGGACACATGTGGACTTTCCGGCGCTGGTACTTGGCCCACCATTACAGCATTGAAGACTACATCAAACTGCAGACCGGCATTATTCTGGGAATGTATGCCGGTGGCAGAAAATAAACACCTTTCTGGTTTTGACTCACGCTCAACCGTTGATGGCAAAGGCAATTTTGAATCGGTTTTAAGGAGGCAAAATGACAGCTGAGGCCGAAGTATACAAACCTGAAAATTACATCCGCGTCGTCACAGCAACCTCGCTTTTCGACGGCCACGATGCTGCCATTAATATCATGCGCCGAATCCTGCAGGATTCCGGTGTTGAAGTCATTCATTTAGGACATAATCGATCGGTACAAGAGATTGTAGACGCTGCCATTGAAGAAGATGCCCAGGGAATTGCGGTCTCCAGTTACCAGGGCGGTCATATCGAATTTTTCAAATATATGGTCGACCTTTTAAAGCAACGCGGGGCACCCCATATCAAAGTTTTCGGCGGCGGTGGCGGTGTGATTGTTCCAGACGAGATCGTAGAGCTCGAATCGTATGGCGTAACCAAAATTTACTCACCCGAAGACGGCGCTCAGATGGGGTTGCAGGGGATGATCAATCATATGGTGGCGGCTATCGATTTCTCGACCGTAAAGAAGGCCGGTTTTGCTTTTGATGACCTGTCTCCAAATAATAAATTGTTAGTGGCCAATCTGATTTCTGCTGCTGAATACGCCAAGGCCCGGGAAAACGGAGATCTGGCAGCCCTGCGCGCCGAGCTGGCCAAAAAAATCGGCAAGCGTAAGCCTCCGGTAATCGGCATAACCGGCACCGGCGGAGCCGGCAAATCATCATTGACCGATGAACTGATTTTACGCATGCTGCACGATAGCGAAGATTTCCATATTGCTATCATAAGCTGTGATCCCTCCCGACGCAAGACCGGTGGAGCGCTGCTGGGGGATCGAATTCGTATGAACGCCATCGGCAATCCACGGGTATATTTACGTTCCCTGGCCACGCGACAATCCCAGACAGAGATACCCGCCATATTGGGAGAAGCAATCGAAGCCGTACAGGCGGCCGGCTATGATCTAGTGATCGCTGAAACAGCCGGTATCGGACAGGGTGACTCCAGCATTATCGATATGGTCGACCTGTCCATATATGTAATGACCAGTGAATTTGGTGCCGCATCACAGCTCGAAAAAATTGATATGCTGGATTTTGCCGATCTGGTGGTCGTCAATAAGTTCGAAAAACGGGGTGGTGAGGATGCGGTGCGCGACGTTCGCAAACAGGTCCAACGCAACCGCAAGGCCTTCGATAAATCACCGGAAGACATGCCGGTCTTTGGGACCATCGCATCCAAGTTCAACGATGATGGCGTAACGGCTCTCTATCATGCCATCATGGATGCGGTCTCAAAAAAAACCGGTGCAAAATTCAAATCCGCTTTGCCAAGACCCGAGACCCGCACATCGACATCCAAAACCATCATCATCCCACCCGAACGCACTCGTTATCTAAGCGAAATCGCAGAACATATCAGAGCATATCACCAGGAAACCGCGGAGCAGGCCAACGCCATCAGGAAGGTCTGGCACCTGAAAGAAGCTGCCGGTACGCTAAGCAGTGACGATGTAGAAGGTGATACCGGCCAACTGCTAGACGCCTTTAAGGCCCAGATTAAAGCAGCCAAGGCGGCCTTGAAACCGCAAACAGTTCAAACACTTGAGGATTGGGAAAAAATTCAGGCGACCTATGCTGCAGATGAACTCATCTACCAGGTCCGCAATCGTGAAATCCGGGTTCCTTTGTTTTCCGAGTCTTTATCCCATACCCGCATTCCCAAAATTGAGCTGCCGAAGTTCAAGGACCCAGGCGAAATTTATCGCTGGCTGCGCGAAGAAAATGTCTCCGGACGATTTCCTTATACGGCCGGGGTGTTCCCCTTGAAGCGTGTGGACGAAGATCCCACCCGCATGTTTGCCGGTGAGGGCGACCCGGCCCGCACCAATCAGCGCTTTAAGATGCTTTCGGCCAACTATGATGCCAAACGACTATCAACGGCTTTTGATTCGGTCACCCTGTATGGCTGCGACCCGGACGATCGCCCGGACATATACGGCAAAGTCGGCACCTCGGGTGTGAGCATCTGCACCCTGGATGATGTTAAAATGCTTTACGGTGGATTTGATCTGTGCGCACCCAGCACATCTGTTTCGATGACCATCAACGGTCCGGCGCCCATTATCCTGGCCATGTTTCTGAACACTGCCATTGATCAGCAGGTCGATAAATATACGGCTGAAAACGGCAAAACGCCTTCCGATGCGCAATATCAGAAAATACGCGCCAGCGTGCTGTCCAACGTACGCGGCACAGTTCAGGCTGATATCCTCAAAGAAGATCAGGGGCAAAATACATGCATTTTTTCTATCGATTTTGCTTTAAAAATGATGGGGGATATTCAACAATATTTTATCGATAATCACGTTCGCAACTTTTATTCCGTATCGATATCCGGCTATCACATTGCCGAGGCCGGTGCTAATCCCATCACGCAAGTGGCCCTGACCCTGGCCAATGGGTTCACCTATGTGGAGTACTACCTTTCCAGAGGAATGTCCATTGACAGTTTCGCTCCCAACCTTTCCTTTTTCTTCTCCAATGGGTTGGATCCGGAATACAATGTGATCGGAAGGGTGGCCCGACGAATCTGGGCGGTTGCCATGCGCGACAAATACGGCGGATCCGAACGATCGCAGATGCTCAAATATCATATTCAAACTTCCGGACGCTCTTTGCACAGCCAGGATATACAGTTTAACGACATTCGCACGACCCTGCAGGCTTTATGTGCTATTTACGATAATTGCAACAGTCTGCATACCAATGCCTTTGATGAGGCCATTACGACCCCCAGCGCAGAGTCCGTCCGGCGTGCACTGGCCATTCAACTGATTATCAATCGCGAATGGGGCTTGACGAAGAACGAAAACATGAACCAAGGCAGCTTCATCTTCGAGGAATTAACACACCTGGTGGAAGAAGCGGTGTTGATGGAATTTGACCGCATCACCGAACGCGGCGGGGTCTTAGGAGCCATGGAAACCGGGTATCAGCGCAGCAAAATCCAAGAAGAATCGATTTACTATGAAACCCTGAAGCACACCGGGGATCTGCCTATTATCGGTGTCAACACTTTTCGCGATCCTGACGCCGACGGGGAGCAGCTCAGCGAGGCGGTCGAACTGGCACGGGCAACCGAAGCCGAAAAACAATTACAGCTCAAGCGGCTGGCAGACTTCAAAGAGCGCCACGCAAAGGAGGCTCCGGCTGCCCTGGAGCGCCTCCAAAAAGTCGTCCTGCTCGGTGACAACATTTTCGCTGAACTGATGGAAGCCGTGCGATCGTGCAGTTTAGGCCAGATCACCCAGGCGCTCTATGAAGTCGGCGGGCAATACCGGCGTAATATGTGACGCCCGGTTTATCTCCAGCTTTTTTTCAACAATGGGCGTGATTCCGCCGCCGGTGGGAATCAATGTGTATGTTGTTTTCGGCATGGCCCAGGGTGCTATCGGCGGCGTGCCCCTTGAATCCAATTTCAGAGGTGTCATGCCGTTTTTGCGGTATAATGCTATACGTAGGGATTCAAAGCTGGGTTGCGAATTTATCGCTGCTATATGGCAAGGACATTACCCAGATTGCGGATGCTGTCAATGATGACATCCGGCCATTCTTTTTGTAGAGCATCGTAATCATCAAGTCCGGTCAGTACGCCGATGGTCTGCATGCCCGCTGCTTTGCCCGCCTGCATGTCCGTGGAGGTATCCCCAATATAAACACAACTGGCTGGTTCAAGCGCAAGTTTTTGAGCGCACATGATGAGTGGGTCCGGTGCTGGTTTTCTTTTATCAACATCATCGGATGTGACGATAGCCTCAAAAAGGGTATCGACCCCGGCAGTCTTTAAGGGTTGCATTTTGGTCTCTAAATAATGCTTTTGCGTAGAGGTGACCATCCCAATCTTCAACCCCTTTGCGGACACCATTTTAAGGGCCGCATCCGCACCCTCTAAGATATCAAGGTCATCGGCAAACATCCGGGGTGCGATTTCATTGATGACGGCCCAGGCCTCATCAATAATGTTTGCTTTGCTGTGCAGAACCTCTGACGGTAAAACGAGCTCCCATTTAAAATCTTCGCTTTCCGCAGCCGCCAGGATTTTGTTGCGCGAAACCGGCGGAAGATTAAGTTGTTGCAACGCATTTTCAACAATCTGAAAATAGATATCGATTGAATCGATGAGCGTCCCATCCAGATCAAAGATCACTGCGTCCACTATTAGCTTCACCTGATTTGACATAAATCACTCTCCGGCAAGCACAAATTTAATTTCATCACCATCATTTACATTTAAGAATGTTTTGATGTTCAACGGAGCAATAATTTCGATAACATTGGCTGCGTGAATCCTGACCTTTTCTTCGGGCCTGATGATGGCAGCCTTAACTTCTTCAAGCATCACCGGAAAGGCCACTGCATTACAGAACTTTGAATCAGGTGAAATCAATGCAACCCCTTTTTTAGGGTCCAGAGTTACAATCTTTGGAAGATCATCTGACGCGACTTCAACATTCAGCGTCCCGGGAGAGGGCTTAAAGCCCAATTTTTGATGGCACTGCTGTTGCACCCAATCGATTTGGGTAAAATAAGCGCCCTCCCCCGCACCACTGATAACCTTCCCCATTATTTCTAAATGCGTTTCCATCAACATTTCGTAAATCAATTAAGTTTACATTCAATATCCCAGCTGGAATATTGGAGTATTATCGCTCGAGAAAATGAAAGCTTTTTTCAACCTGTCAGATCCAACACTCCAGCACTCCAGACCATTTATTTTTTAAACCACTTCTCCTTCTGAAAATCATCCGGATCTTTGGGCAATTCCCCCTTTACGAGTTTTTGCAGCTTGTTGATTATCTCGTCATCTTCACCGAATTCAGCAATAAGTGATTTGATCGCCCTGCCCAGTGTCTGATTGCACGCTGATTGACATTCGTCAGTAACATTTGCCGGCAGGTATTTATAGGCATCAACCAAATTATCGGCCCAATTCAACAAGGTTTGGATATCCATGTCGTTTTTGGACCGACGGTAAACGTATCCTTCAAATGCGCCGGCGGAGGATGCAAATTCGTACAGTTGTAAATATTTATGCATAACCGACCCCATCGAAATTTGATGCTGAAAGTTTGCCTCATTTTAGCGAAGTATATGATCAGGTACAAGCCAGATGTCTTTGGGCTCACGTCTTCCTTAATTTGATTCTGATTTCGTTGTCACATGTATCGATCCGATAATCTCTAAAATCGGTTTTAGCGACTATTGCTATGGCTTCTTCACGCGTATAGATTTTAATGGGTTTATGAAAGCCCGACAATTGAAAAAGCCTCAAGAAAAATCGTTCGCGCAAATTAAGTGACGCTTTCCATTTATGGCGGTCCACCGATCCACTCACCCGGGCCGGATCAAAAATCCATGCTTCTCCGCTTGCTTTCAAGACACGGTAGACTTCCTGAATGACCCTCACCGGATCTTTGAGTGAATGCAGCATACCGGTGCTGATCACCATATCAAAAACCGAATCTTCGAATTCAATGCGACCCGCATCGCCAAGTTGAAAAGTCAATCGATCGGACAGGCCCGCTATGGCAGCGTTTGAGCGCGCCATGTCCAGCAACTTGCGACTGAGATCAATTCCGATGATACGTACGTTTACAGATCTTTTAGCAATTTCAATGGGCAGATAACCCGGACCGGTGCCAATATCCAGGATCTCATCACCTGGTAAATGGGCAACGATTTCATCGGCCACGTGGCTATAGTAGCTGTCAATGACCATGCGGGTGCCTTTTTCATAGGCCGTGGCCAAAACACCCGGGATGCGTTCGATTTTAAACCATCGCCTCATAATAATATTAAAAATTTTTAAGTAGGTGCTAATTTTGGATGTCGTGACTCCCTAAAATTAAAACAGCCAAAAGAAATTAAGTCAAATAATTTGCAGTTTACAGTTTGGGCTATATTATGTAAGTGAATACCGTAATCTTGCATAAAAATGAATGCGAGGTTGAGATTATTTTAACAGCAACTCGTCCATTGAACTGTAAAGGAGGTATGCGACTATGAGCAATGAAAACAATGTATTCTACTGGTTGCCATGTTCGGTGGTGTTCGTCAGTACCGCTCATGAAGACAAAAAAGATATCATGACCGCTACGGCCATGTTTGTATCGGAGAAAGAACCGTTGCTGGTCATCAGCGTAGCCAAAGACCATTTGACTGAAAGACTTATCACCCAATCCGGTAAATTTACGCTGGTCATTGCAGGAACCGACCAGGAAAAATTGGCGATTCAAGTGGGCAGCGCCAAAGGTGATGATATTGATAAGTTTGAGCAATTTTCGATTGCAGCCGCCACCGGCTCCTACAATGCGGCCTTGATCCCGGAGGGCGCGGCAGCTTGGATGGAATGTGAAGTCGAAAGCTCCAAAGAAATTAAAGGATACCAGCTTTTTATGGGTCGCGTTGTGAATCAGAACGACTGCGGCAAGCCACCGCTGGTCTGGCATAAGGATGGGTTCTTTGGTTTATCTAAAAGTTAGACTAAAAGTTGCTGGTTATTCGTTACCGATAAATTGTCGATTATTAGAATAGCCAACATCCCATCTTTAGGAAAATAAAAATGGGCCAAAAAATTGCTGTAGCGGTGGTGGGGACTTTTGATACCAAGGCTGAAGAGCATTTTTTTTTAAAAGACCGTATCGAACATCACGGCCTTGTAACATTGACTATTAATGTCGGCACCGCAGGCCCATCCCCGGCAGCGGTTGACCTGGATTTATTCAAAACCGTCATTGAAAACAATTCTTCTATTCGAGCGAGTAGAGATACGGCCATTGCTGCCATGATCGAAGTCGCCCGAGCCCGTGTTAAAAAACTCTATGAGCGCGACGAAATTGCGGGTATGATCTCCGCCGGCGGCGGCACCGGCACCCATATCGGCACATCCATCATGCACGAGCTACCATTGGGTGTGCCCAAGGTAATGGTTTCCACAGTGGCCTCGCGCAACATGGCCAAAACAGTGGGCACCAAAGACATTACCATGATCCACAGTGTCGCTGACCTTCTGGGTGTCAATAGTATTTCCGGGCGCATCCTGGATAAAGCCGCTGCCGGTATCAGTGGCATGGTCAAAGCCGGCTGGAATCCGGATCTGACCAAAAAACGTATCGCCCTGCCCTTTTTTGGATTTATCACCAACGGAGCTGAGGCCACCCGGCGGGCTTTAGAAGAACTGGGATACGAGGTTGTGCCTTTCCATGCCAACGGCATCGGTGGAATGGCTATGGAGGAACTGGCGGCCGAGGGTTATTTTAACGGGATTTTGGATTTCGCCACCCATGAACTGGCCGATCACCTGCTCGACGGCTACTGCGGTGATATCGGACCGCAACGCTTTGAGCCGGTTCCAGCGCGATCCATTCCCCGTCTGGTGGTCCCGGGGGGGTTGGATTGTGCGGTATTGGAATTTACGCGCGACAGCATTCCACCGCAATATCAAGATCGCCAGATCTTTTTTTATGATTTCCGTTCTGCCATCCGCCTTAACAAAGAAGAGGCCCAAACACTGGCCGATCAACTGGGCCAGAAATTAAACAAAGGTGCGCCCAATGTAAAAATATTGATTCCTCTGCAGGGATGGTCCGAGGCAGATCGCGACGGCGGCCCCCTGCATAACCCATCTTTGAATCGATTTTTCATGCAGCAGTTGCGCCAAAAACTCGACTCTCAAATTAACATCCAGGAAGCAGATCACCATATCAACGATGCAGCATTTGCTGCAATCGCCGCTCAAATGATGGATCAGATGGTACAGGAGCACTCATCATAATGTTTATCAAACCCGATTGCATTCCATGCATATTAAAAATGACCATTTCCTCCATCCGGAAACTAACCCTGGACCCAAAATCGGTTCAGGCATTATATACCGATATTTTACAGATACCGGCCTTGCGCGGCCAGGTTTGGGACATCACCAGCCCGCAAATAATCGAAGCGGTATGGGAAAAAATTGTCGCCAAGGTCAACTCACGTGATCCGTTTTCTGAAGCCAAATCAGGTCAAAATAAAAAAATTTTGGCTCTGTACCCGTTCCTGGAAAAAATGGTGAACGATGCTGCTGACCCGTTAAAACTTGCCGTAAAGCTATCCATCCTGGGAAACTCAATGGATTTTATGGTTGCTGATCATGCCTTAACCATGGAGAAGTCAATCACTGAAAAGGTGAAATTACCGCTTTCTGATGAAAGTTATACCAAATTCAAGCAGCAATTAGAGGCAAACCGCCATCTTTTATTTTTTGGCGACAACGCCGGTGAGATTGTTTTCGATCGCCTTTTAATTGATCTCATTAAAAAACGGTATCAACCGGAGATCACCTTCGTGGTCAGAAGTGTGCCGACCCTCAATGACGCTACGCTGACCGAGGCCAGAGCAGTCGGTATCCACAAAATAGCCACTGTTATCGAAAACGGCATCAAGGGGCCTCTGCCGGGCACGGTCCTGAGCAGATGTTCAGATGAAGTCAACGATCTGGTTCATCGCTCTGATCTTATTATTTCCAAAGGAGGCGGCAATTTCGATACCCTTGATGAAGAACGAAAACACTTGGACAAAAACATTTCCTTTATGTTGCTCTCGAAATGTGCACCCCATCATGATTATTTTGGCGTGAATCTATACAATCCAGTTTTAGTCAACACTTTCTAAATCGGCCCTTTTGGATCTTATTGCGATATTATATTGCTCATTCGAAATCCCAAATCCGAATTCTGTAATCTGAAATAAGATGCACGCCATCACTCCATTTTTTAATATATAAGAATTTCTTATATATTGCATAAAATCATATGAATTGACTTGGACCCGCAATCCATTCATCAATTCATCACCCGAATAATTGTAAAAATGGGGTGTTTTTAATCCAATTCGCTGGGAGGTATCAAGATGCCTAAAGAAATCAAACATTCCATCTGTTTTCGATGCAAACCGCGTTGCCGTCTCGAGCTCGAGGTGGAAGACAAGCGGATTGTCAAAGTCAGCACTTCTCCCATAAAAAAATGCCCGCGCAAATGGGCTTCCGATCTGGAGCGATTTTATCATCCCGACCGGCTGAACTATCCGCACAAAAGAGTGGGTGAGAAAGGCGCAAATAAATGGCAGCAGATTAGCTGGGATGAGGCCCTGGAGGAGATTGCCGCTAAATTGCAGGCACTCAAGGATCAATATGGCGCCGAGACCCTGGGTGTCACGGCCGGCACCAGCCGCAGCTACGAAGAGCTCAACTCACGCTTTCTGAATCTTTTCGGCAGCCCCAACCAGTGCGGCCAGGCCCAGATTTGTCATGGCAATTCAGCGGTGGTTGCCACTACGCTTTTTGGCTGGTGGCCTTATTGGATGCATATTGAAAAACTGCACAATACCCGTTGTGTGATGCTCATCGGCCGCAATCCGCCGCATTCCCATCAGACCATCTGGGAAGGCATCGAAGGTGCCAAGAAAAACGGCGCCAAATTGATCGTCATCGATCCTCGCCGATCCGAGTCTGCAGAGCAAGCTGATTTATGGCTTCAGCTCCGACCGGGGACAGACTGCGCCCTGCTGCTGGGCATGATCAATGTCATCATCGAGGAAAGCCTTTATGACAAAAAGTTTGTCTCCCAGTGGTGCCACGGTTTCAATGCGCTGGCACAGCGCGCAAAAGAATACCCTTTGGATAAAGTGGCTGAAATTACTTGGGTGCCGTCCGATCAAATTCAGGCTGCCGCGCGCATGTTTGCCACCGAAAAACCCTCGTGTGCCATGGAGGGCATGGGGGTTGCCCATCAACCCAATTCCTATGGCGCCATCGCCGCACGTCATATCATGTCAGCCATCGTCGGCAATGTGGATGTAAAGGGCGGCGAGGAACTGCTGGGCCCCGCACCCTTTATCACCGAACATGAGATTGAAATGCCCGAAGCCCTGCCACTTGAACAGCGCGAGAAAATTCTGGGTAAGCAGTTCAAACTCTACAGCTGGCCCGGTTACGAAATGGTCCAGAGCCATGTGGAGCGCGTGTGGGGCAAACGCTGTGATATGTTCGGTTATACCTGTATGGCGCCGGCGCCCTCGCTTTACAGGGCGATTGCTTATAGTGAACCTTACCCGGTGCGAGCGTTGATCACGCTGTCATCCAACCCGATGGTGACCATACCCAACACCAGGCTGGTCCACAAAGCATTGAAAAGCCTGGATCTGTATGTCGTGGTGGACTATTTTATGACCCCCAGCGCCCAGCTGGCCGACTATGTGCTGCCAAGCGCCATGTGGCAGGAACGCGATTTTTTGTGGAACTTTCACAACACCACCCCGGTCATTGTGTGCGGAGAGGCAGCCGTACCGCCGAGTATTGAGGGCAAGCACGACCGGCGTGATGATTTTGACTTCTGGCGCGGCTTGGGTGTCCGTCTCGGTCAGGAAGAGCACTGGCCCTGGGCAAATGTGGAAGCCTATTATGATTATCGACTGGAACCCATGGGAATGACGTTCAGGCAGATGGTCGAAAAGGGTCGCTGGGAACCTGAACAATGGGAATACAAAAAATATGAAAAGATGGGCGGTTTCGGCACGCCCACCGGCAAGATCGAGCTGGCTTCGACGGTAATGCAAAAACTCGGCTATGATCCCCTGCCCTATTATCAGGAGCCTCCGGAAAGCCCGATCCGCACACCCGAGCTTTCTGAGAAATACCCGCTGATCTTGATTACCGGCGGTCGCTTCCATCCCTATTTTCACTCCGAGCATCGACAAATCGATAAGCTGCGCAAGCGTTACCCCTGGGCGAAAATGCAGATTCATCCTGATACGGCCGTAGAAATCGGAATCTCCGAAGGAGACTGGGTCTGGATCGAAACCCAACATGGCCGAGTGATGCAGAAAGTTGAAATTTTTGAGGATATCGATCCTAAAGTGGTGCATGCCCAGCATGGTTGGTGGTATCCGGAGATGCCGGGCGAAGAGCCCTGGCTGCATGGCGTCTGGCTCTCCAATATAAATGTCTGTACGTCCAGTGAGGAGGCGGAATGCGATGAGGCGCTGGGCTCCTGGCCGTTGCGAACGTTTCAATGCAAAGTCTACAAGGTCAAGAGCTACGGCCCCGGACATCCGCTCCTAGGATAGCAGTCATTGAAAACATAAGGTCAGCGAGTCTAAGTTGAGCGAATGTCGAGATGACCGCGCACCTAAAGTAAAATTCTCCTATTCATGTAAGGTTATATCTAAATTTAATTCTTCACCCACCTGCGAGAGCCCATTTTCGAGTTGCTCGATAGAAATCTGTTCGGGAACCTGGACCTTGATTTCCATAAAATAGAGCGCGGTACCGGATTCAGGTGAGGTGGCCCTCCGCGATGACAGGCTTTCGATGTTGATATCGTTGTTGGCAAGGTATCTGCTGATCTTGAATACAATTCCGGTCTGGTCGATGCCCTCCACATTAATGGTTTTTGTGGTAACGCCAGCTAACTTGCCCGTATCCTCAGCTTCCACCGGTCTGATAAAGGCCGTTATGCCCTTTTCCCTTTCAAGCCGCCGACAGTCACTTGCTAACTTCGCCTCTAAACCTTCTCCTATGCCGCTAAACAGGAGGATGATGGCAAACTCATCGAGCATGTTGGTCATCGTGGAGTCCTCGAGATTACACCCATGTTCAAAAAGAACCTCGGTCACATCAGCAACGATTCCGGGCCTGTCTTTGCTGAAAGCCGTCATCATAAATTTTTTTTCCATCGCATGCCTCCTCTACCCGGGATGGCTTCAAATATTGAACCGGGTAACTGTTGGGTTATACCAGAAATGTGAATCACAAATTCCTTTGCATCGCCGGTAGATGATTCATTATCTTTCCTCAGCAAGCATCTTTGTCATCAAAGCCCCCATACCCTGAAAACGCATTTTTTTGGTTCCCAGTTCTTTCAAGCTATCAAGAAATGCCTGTGCGGGCGGTGAGAGCGGTTGATTCATTAAATAAGCAATGGTGACGTCTAAAAAAATGCTTTCTGCTGTCAAGGGTACGCTGACGAGCTTTTTTTCTCGAAGCTCTACCGCCACAGCCTCTTTCACCAGAAAAGAGATTCCCTCTCCATGCTGTACCAGCAATTTTATGATTTCAGCATCCCCGGTTTCCATCAACACATTGGGCGTGAGGCCGTAATTTAAAAATAAGTCATCTACAAGCCTGCGGGTCCCTGAGCCCGAATCCTTCATAATAATCGGCTCTTTAGCAATTTGTTCAAAGCTGATACGGCGCTGACTTGCCCTGCGATGGTGAGGCGACAAAATAAGCACCAGTTCTTCGCGGCTGAAGGGGATGTAAGCTATGTTTGGATGATCATCGACCCTGGCAATGATCACCACTTCATTTTTCAATTCGATCAGGCTTTGGATTATTTCACGGGAGCTGCCTTCATCCAAATAAATTTTAATATCTGGGAAAGTATCGCGAAACCCGGTCAGCAAAAAAGGCATGAAGTAGCGGGCATAAGTCCTGGCCGAACCCAATTTCAGTTTACCTTTTCTTAAGGCCTTCATTTGGGCCACGGCATCTTCGATTTTTTCCTCGTATTCAAAGATTTTCCTGGAAAAATTGAAGAGGGTCTTACCTGCGTCGGTAAGAATTAGATTGCGGCCCTTTTTTTTGAAAAGTTTGAGACCGCAGCTTTCTTCAAACAGCTTCACCTGGGCCGTAACGGCCGGCTGGCTAACGAACAATTGCCTGGCTGCCAGGCTGACATTCTGGCACTTGGCGACCTGATAAAATGCTCTGAGCTGATTTAAGTTGAGCAATGATGCATCCTTAGTTTAGGATATCGGATGTTTGGGCTCATTCGTTTCTGACGACGGTGTTGGTCTCCGGATCTATGGGATTCACACGCATTGCCAGTAAAAGCAGATATCCATTATTTTCAGCCTAAATCCTTATAGGTTTGTTTCAACACTTTGCCAATCTGGATATTCTGGGGACAACGCTTTTCAGATCTGGAATAGTCGGCCTTCAAAATATTTGATTTGACGTCTGGTGATAGTGATGCAAACAGCCTTTGAGCCGTATCTTGTTCGCCATAGCTGTTATAATACATGGAATAGCGTAGGATATCGCTGATTGGAACTTCACAGTCGATAGCTGATTCGCAGATATGCGAACAACCGGCACAGTAGCCGGGAGCCGTTTGCCGGGCATATTGCTGCAGGCGGTGTCGGTCACCCTTTGATAGTTTCTTCTTGTTCAGAGCCGCGGCAACATTTGCCTGCAGGATGGTCATGTTGGGCATCGCCGAACAAATGCTGGCAATGTGCGAATTCTCCCAGACCACCTTGAGCTTGGCCTGCTCAGCGGTAAAGCCTTTCTTTATGAAATTTTCGGTCATTTTCAGAGCTTCATCCGTCTCAGATCCGATGGATGCGTACAGATTGGCCGAAAAAGCTGCTTGCGTCTTCATCGCCGTCAATCCGATTCCGGCCTTAGCACAGGCTTCTACCGCTTTTTTCATTTTACTTTGTCCCATGAGTCGATAATTATAACTCATCATGATGCCATCGATCCAACCCAGCTTTGCGGCGGCAAGCATACTGTGTTCCATATTTTTGTGGGCACTAAAGCCAAAAAACCGGATCTTTCCCTGCGCCTTGGCCTTTTCGGCCCAGGATTTGACTTGCGCAGTTAATTCTTTATCCACCCGCTTTACATAATGAATAAAATACAGATCAACGTAGGGTGTATTCATTTTTTTAAGCGAATTGTCTAAACGCTCCGTTAATTCTTTAGGATCTGAGGATTTGCCTTTGGTGACCAGGAACACTTTTTTGCGGTCATCCGGATACTTGGCAAAGTATCTACCGATTGCCTTTTCATTTTTACCCCAGCCATATGAATCTGCTGTATCCCAATAGGTGACACCCATTTTAAGAGCCTGCCTGAAAACAAGCTGGTCG
This sequence comes from Desulfobacterales bacterium, assembly GCA_050122255.1. Taxonomy (GTDB): domain Bacteria; phylum Desulfobacterota; class Desulfobacteria; order Desulfobacterales; family JAHEIW01; genus JAHEIW01. The sequence continues at coordinate 8,707 of JASFJF010000009.1, read as the reverse complement.
GAAAGATTTAAGACACCACCCAATGAAAGAATAGAAACATTGGTGCCGGTTTTTCCGAAGGGTCTCGTCGGCACCGTGATTTGCTCGCCTGTTTCAGCCTGTGCGCTGCTGCTGATCGGTGACAGGGTGCTCAGGGGAACCAGGGCCGACCCGATCCCCGCGGCACCCGCATGTTTGATAAAATCCCGTCTTGATAAAACTGTCTTTTTGTCGGTCATGTTCATCTCTCTTTGTTCAGGTTCGAATCTGTGTGAATTTAAGATTTTGATCCACTCTTTCTTTTGACAGTAACCGATAACCTGGCGATGCAAATAAGAACCATGAGCACAGCCATTCTAATATGATGGTTTAGAAGATATGCTCCCAACCTCTGATCAGCGCTAAAAAAAAGAAGGCCTGCAGCACCATGCCGTGATCAATTTCTTTGTTTTGAATCTTCGCTCGAATGTCTTTGAGCGGTAGGGTTAAAATTTCAATATCTTCACCCGCATCCAGCGCCTGCTGCTGGGTTCTAACAGCGTCTTCAGCCAGATAGAAAAAGCAGCGATTGCTCAGGATGGCCGGTTGCGGATAGCATTCACCAATTAACCGGATATTCAAAGCGCAAAAACCGGTTTCCTCCAGCAACTCCCTTTGGGCGGACGACTCAGGAGAAGTGTCGTGCGGGTCCACCAGACCGCCGGGCAGCTCCAGGCAGATCTGCTCGGTGCCGTGGCGGTACTGGCGCACCATGACAACCTCTTGCTGTGGCGTGAGCGCCAGAGTTAACACCCAGTCCGGAAACTGGAGGGCCAGCACCTCTCTGATTTCGCCTGTGCGGGGTGAGCAAACCTGCTTTTTTTGCAACGAAAAGATTTTATAATCTGCCACTTGCTGACGCTTTAGTATTGACCACTCTGGAATCATCGCCCGGCTTCCTTTTTGCGCTTTTCGAGTTTATCTAAGTCTCACATTCGAGTCGATTGTCTTTGCTGCTCTTTACGCTGTGAGAGAATTTTGGCCGTAAGCAGGCCGATTCCCATGGGGTGCAGATCCTCTGATTTCAGGCCGATCAACGTATCGACAAAAGCTCGGGCAGGAGGCGAAAGGACCTGTCCTTTGAGGTGGGCAATGCTGACATCCAAATACACCTTGGGGCCTCGCAGGGGGACAGTGGTTAGCTTTTTTTCTTTCAATTCAGCAGTCACGGCTTCTTTAACGACAAACGAAACCCCTTCGCCGCGCTGCACCAGCTGTTTGATGAATTCAGTGTTGCTGGTTTCCATTAAAATGTTGGGTGTGCAGCCTTCAATTTCAAATAATTCTTCGACCAGTTTACGGGTCCCGGAGCCTTTTTCCTTCATTATGAAAGGAAAGGGTACCAGATCGGCAAAAGAAAATCTTTTTCTTTTTGTCAGGGGGCTCCCCGGTGCCGCAATGAGCGCCATTTCCTCCTGGCTAAACGGGAAAAAATGAACCTCCGGATTGTCTTCTGCCTTTGCGATAATCGCCACTTCAATTTTAAAATCCAGCAGGCCGTGAATCATGTCCAACGAGCTGCCTTCGTTCAGTTGTATTTTAATCTGGGGATAGCTCTGGTGAAAGGTCGTGATCATCAATGGCATAAAATAGCGCGCATAGGCCTTGGTGGTCCCCAGGCTGAGCACCCCTCTTTTGAGCTCACGCATATCATCAATGGCAGCCTCAATTTCTTTTTCAAACTTAAAGATTTTGGCTGCATACTGGTAAAGCGAGCGGCCTTCATCGGTCAGGTAAATCTTGCGGCCCCTCTTTTTAAAAAGTTTCAGGCTACAAAATTCTTCAAATGACTTGATCTGGGCGGTGACCGCCGGCTGAGTAATAAACAACTCGCCGGCAGCGGCGGTAAAGTTCAAGTTCTTGGCCGCGTAGTAAAAAATCCTGAATTGATTAAAATTTAACATCGGTCATTTACGGATATTCGGTAGTAGACATCGGGTATGGGTTATAAGACTTAAAATGAGTACGAATAAGATTCGAGCGTTCACATGGCTCAGCCAAACTTCTCATCAGTGTAGAGCAATTCAACCGCCTACCCTAATTTTTTTTTATGGACCGACTTTATACATAAACAAAGGTTATGCATAGCATAAATTTTATTGGTTTGACAATTTTTTTTTATTGGTTCATAGAAAGTGAATCTTGTTTAATTTCAGGTTTCTGTGCTCACGCCTCAACTGGTCTTGTAATATATTTGCGTTCCAGTTCCTCCAACCGAAAGCCTTTAGTGTTATTGTATACAATAGCTCAGCTCACCCATTAGCGTTTAAACCCACCATGAAAGGAGGAAGAAAATGGCCGAACAACCTGGACGATTCCCGGATCCTCATGAGTTTCAGGTTCCCCCGGAACTCGAAGGCTGGGAAGAAATGTATCCCTCCCACCACCTGTTTTCTGAAGACAGAGCAGATTGGGAAAAAGCGCAATTCTGGTATCAGGACAAAATCCACGCCCCTGAGCCGATGCCGCCCCTGGATTTAATTTTCCAGGAAGCCTGGCAAATTTCCCTCTCACAGTACACGACCCGAGTATTCTGCATCCCCCCGGCTCAGGGAATCGCTCAACGCATGATGGGATGTTACATGTACATCTGCGCCATCGCCCCTCCCCCCGAGGAGATCATTGCTGAAAAAGCAGGGCATTTTGAAAAACGTGTTTTTTACGTGTTTGAACATTACAATGAACTCTGGGACAAGTGGCTTGCAAAGTTCAAAGCCCTGGGCGAAGAGATGGCGGCCGTAAAAATACCCGCCGAATTGCCGAAATTTGTCCCCGATGAAGAGGTGTTGCCGGCTCCCACAGGCGTATACGACAGCTATTATTTAATCGAAGCTTTTGACAAGCTCGTCAACCAGATGTTTAAAGGCTGGCAGTATCACTTTGAAATGCTCAACCTGACCTATCTGGCGTACCTCATGTTTGCGGACGTATCTCGCAAGCTTTTTCCGGGAATCAGTGAGAGCGCCATCGGCAAGATGGTCGCCGGCGCCTATGTATCAATGTTCAAGCCTGAAGAGGAACTATGCCGCCTTTCCAAAATGGCCAATTCCGCCAAAGAGGTTTCCGCAATTCTGAAGAGTGACAAATCGGTGGAAGATAAAATTGCCGAGCTTCAGCAATCAGAGGATGGAAAAAATTGGCTCGCCGAATACGAGAAGGCCAAAGATCCCTGGTTTTACGTCTCCTGCGGCAGCGGCTGGTTTCATTATGAGGGTAGCTGGCTGACGGATCCCGAACTCCCCTATGGCTACATCAAAGGTTACGTCGAACGCCTTGAAAACGGTGAAACCATTGAACGTTCGCTGGATGCGATCGAAAAGGAACGGGATGAAATTGTGGCCGAATATCGCAAGCTCATCAAAACCGATGAGGATCGTAAAGCTTTTGATGATGCCTACAACACGATCCGAACGATTTACCGCTATGCCGAAGACCATTTGTTTTGGGTTGAACACTGGTTCCACACCATCTGGTTTGACAAGATCAGAGATTTCGGCAAGTTGCTGGTAAACAACGGCATGCTCAACCAGGTTGATGACATTTTCATGTTCAACCGCTATGAAATTCCACAACTGCTGACCGAATTATCGACCGGCTGGGCTTTGGGGGTGAATATCCCCATGCGTGGGAGCTACTACAAGTCCAAAGCCGAAAAACGCAGAAAGATACTTGAAGCTGCCGGCAAGTGGAATCCGATTCCAGCCCTGGGCGTCCCACCCGAAGAAGTGGCAGAGCCCTTTACCATCATGTTGTGGGGTATCACTACTGACAGGGTGCAAGAATGGCTCAAGGGTGTTGACGCAACGGCGGGTGAAGATGTTTCTGAAATCAAGGGATTTGCTTCATCGGCCGGAATCGTCGAAGGCCCGGCCCGGGTGCTCAAACTGCTCAAAGATATCACGGATCTGCAACCCGGCGAAATCCTGGTCTGTCCGTCCACCAATCCTTCTTGGGCGCCGGTATTCACCAAAATCAAAGCTGCAGTGACCGATATCGGCGGTTTGACCAGCCACGCAGCCATTGTCTGCCGGGAATACGGAGTTCCTTCGGTGACCGGCACCGGTGTATCGACCCAGGTCATCAAAACCGGCGATGTTATCAAAGTGGATGGTGACAGCGGAGTGGTCGAAATCGTCAAGAGAGCAGACTAAACCGCCTGCGAAAATCATCTGAGTGCGAAAAGCTTTGAAACAGACACATTGCTTTCGCTTTCTACCAAAGAGCTTTCTGTCGGAACCCCCTTCCGGATGGGGAGGGGGTTCCAGACGGTTGGGCGTCGAAGGATTGCAAAATGGATTATATCCTTGAATTTGAGAAACTGGATAAAAATTCACTCCCCATCGTCGGCGGCAAAAATGCAAGCTTAGGGGAGATGATCAAGGCCGATATCCGGGTCCCGCCCGGTTTTGCCGTAACCACCGATAGTTACTTGTTTTTTATCACCGATGCTGGAATAAAAGACAAAATTATTGAACTTGTATCCGATTTGGATCCTGATGATGTGGCGGCTCTAAACCAGGCCAGTGCCGGTGTGCAGGCAATAATCAAACAATCGATAATACCAGAACCTGTCGTCAAGGCCATTATACACGCTTATTCGAAGCTTTGCAGCAAATGTGCTGTCGAAATCATTCCCGTGGCAGTGCGCTCAAGTGCCACTGCTGAAGATTTGCCCACCGCCAGTTTTGCCGGCCAGCAAGATACCTATCTTTGGGTTCAGGGAACAGATCAGGTAATTTCACACGTGCAAAACTGCTGGGCCAGTTTATATACCCCGCGGGCCATCGCTTACCGCATCAAAAATGACTTCCCTCATGAAAAAGTGCTTATCAGCGTGGGTGTACAGAAAATGGTCAATTCCAAAGCCGCCGGGGTGATGTTTACACTTAACCCGACGGATGGTGACGTATCCAAGGTAGTTATTGAGGGAAGCTGGGGTCTGGGGGAAACCGTCGTTTCCGGCTCGGTCAACCCGGACAAGTTTGTTGTCGACAAGGTCATGCTGGAAATCAGTGAGAGAACCATCTCCAGCAAACACATTGAATGTGTCTATGACCTGGAACAGGGCAAAGTCGTCGATGCCGACGTGGCTGAAGATATGCGACGCACCTGTTGTCTGGCAGACGATGAAATCAAGGCTCTGGTAAATACTGCCAAGAATATCGAAAAACATTATGGCCGACCGATGGACATCGAATGGGCCATTGATAAGGACATTCCTTTTCCGGACAACATGTACATCGTGCAGGCCCGACCAGAAACGGTCTGGAGTCAGCGTAAGACGGAGTCGGTCATCGCTGGCAAAACCGGCCTTCAATTATTGAAAGAGCAGGCCATGAAACGCATTAAACTTCCTTAGCGCGTATTTTTTACAACAAAAACTGCCTTTGCGAAATATGAACACTGGATCATTCATCGGGTCTGATGCGGCGATCCCAAACAGGAAAAACACATCGGTTGTCCCGGGCCCAAAGACACATCCGAGATTAACATGTGAAGCACTCATCATTTACGAGCAAACTTTTGGTTATTTTAATTACCCCTAATAAATTTTAGAAAAGGAGGAACTGTTTTATGAGAGACATGAGAGATTTTGTTGCCCAAGGCGAAGAAACCGGTTTGTGCAAACGGATTACCGCCGAAGTCGACTGGAACCTGGAGCTGTCGCATATCGCCAAGCTGAATGAGGAGCAAAGCGGCCCGGCGCTTCTTTTTGAAAACGTCAAAGATTACGATACGCCGGTTATCACCAGCGTCTGCACCACAGTTGAGCGGCTGGCTCTGATCATGGGTCTGCCGTTAAATTCCACGCTGGGGGATTTATATGAAGAATGGGCCAAGCTGGGGGAAAATCTAATACCGCCAAAAGAAGCGGATGGCTCCGGTGCACCGTGTAAGGAAAATATATTAACCGGCGATCAAATCGACCTTTTTAAATTCCCCGTTCCCCAGTGGTATCCGCTGGACGGCGGGCGCTATATCGGAACGGCCCATTTCATCATCAGCAAGGACCCGGAAACCGGTTGGGTGAATCTGGGGACTTACCGCAGTCAGCTGCTGGCAAAAGATAAAATCGGCACCCAGTTCATCAAAGGTAAACACGCCGATATCATGCTCAAGAAATATCAGGCCATGGGCAAACCCATGCCGGTTGCATCGGTGATCGGATGCGACCCCCTGTTGTTTGTGCTGGGCGCCGCGCGCGTATCTGCATTTACCTCCGAGTACGATGTATACGGCGCGCTGCGGGGCGAACCCATCGAAGTGGTCAAGGGTGAAACCGTCGATCTGCCCATCCCGACCCATGCCGAAATCGTCATCGAAGGCGAAGTGGATGCCGACAAATTCATGGAGGAAGGTCCCTTTGGCGAATACACCGGATATTATTCCGGCGTCGGCACCGACCCGCGTAACTTCATCGATGTCAAATGCGTCACCCACCGTAACAATCCCATTTTATGGGGAACCACCGTGGGCCGGGCTGTGACCGACACCCATATGACCATGGCCCTTTCCTATGGCGCAACCCTGTGGCAGCAGCTGCTGGCCATGAAAATACCAGGTCTGAAAGGCGTTTACTGCCCGCCGGAAGGCTCTGGGCGTTTTCTGGCCATCATTTCTATGAAGCAGATGTACCCCGGACATGCCGACCAGGTTTTGACAGCTGCCATCTCAACCGAGATGGGCGCCTATGGCCTCAAGACAGTGATCGTTGTGGATGAAGATATCGATCCCTGGGATATCCCCCGTGTCATGTATGCTTTGAGTTTCCGGTTCCAGCCCAACCGCTCCCAGGTTATCAAACGCGGCCGCTCAACACCTCTGGATCCATCCTTGCCGATCGAAGCCAGAGAAATTACCGGCCGGCTGCTGCTGGATGCCACCATTCCCTATGAGTGGAAGAAAAAGCCGATTCCTATTGAACTCGATCCGGAAATGGTTAAGAGAGTTAAGGGGAGGTGGTCAGAGTTGGGTTTATAAACCGAACCAAAAATGTATTTGAATATCGATTGAGCCCGTTAGCCCTTTGCCCGTTTCTCGAAATAGAAACCGGCGTGTATTCCTTTTTGGCCGGCTCAACGGGCTCAATCGGAAACCTGTGCAAAGGAACTGCGGAAATGGCAGATAAAAAATTGTTGGACGGCAAACGCGTACTGGCAGTCGATGACGAGCAGGATATTCTGGACACCCTGATCGATTTGCTGCCAATGTGTGAAATGGCAACCGCATCTTCATTTGAAAGGGCCAGGGAATTGCTGGAATCCCAGCAGTTCGATCTTGTTATTCTGGATATTATGGGGGTTGACGGTTACGGCCTGCTGGAAATGGCGACTCGTAAAAACGTCCCGGCAGTGATGCTGACCGCCCATGCCTGCAGTCCGGACAACCTGGTGCGCTCGATCAAGGAAGGCGCCGTTTCTTATCTGCCGAAAGAAGAGCTGGCAAACATAACTGACTATTTGAATGACATTTTAGCCGCCAATAAGGAAGGCCGCGATCCATGGGCATCCTGGCACGAACGCTTGCCGGCTTCATATTTCGAGCGACGCTGGGGAGCGGCATGGAAAAATACCGACCGGCAATTCTGGGAAACATTTAAAGCCGGTTTAAAGGCCAAGCACTCCGCATCCAAAAAAAACAACTGAAATCACTGCATACCGCTCAACATTTTAAGGGAGGAACGTTGTGAAACCGATCCGTTATCAAAAAGAGATGGTGGATGAATTTTTAAATGACGGCTATTGGACCCGGGAGCTTTTTTATGATTTTTGGGACAGAAATGCCCGCGAATACGGTGATCAGGAAGCATTGGTGGATTCCAAACATCGGGTTACCTGGGCGCAAGCCAAACGCCTTGTGGATGGGATTGCCTCTACCTGGATTCAGATGGACATCCCCCAGTATGCACGCATCATTATTCAATCACCCAATAGTGTTTACGGCTTTCTGGCCAGAATTGCCGCTGAAAGAGCCGGCCTCATCTCTCTGACCGTCTATCCGTACCTGCGGCAACGGGAATTGGAATACATGGTGGAAAGAACTGAAGCATCAGCGGTGGTTATTCCGCACGAATACCGTAAGTTTGATTATCTGGAAATGTATAAGGGCCTGCAACAGCGGTTTCCGCATCTAAAACATATTTTTCTTTTTGACGACAGCGTGCCGGATTCAGCCCCTGAGAATACCTATTCGCTGACCCAGCTGGCACAGGAAGCTGCTGAAAAAGCCATTGATCAAAATACGCTTGATGAAAGACGATTGGATCCGGTCTGGAATATTGCCTTGTTGACGACCACATCAGGTACGACCGGACTGCCCAAACTGGTGGAATGGCCCACCGCTCCGCGCGTGTGTACGTCCAAGGGTCGGGTGAGCATCTGGGGCCTCAACCATAAGGATACCACTATGGCCATTGCACCACATGCAGGCGGGGCTGCCGGGACCCTGACCTATTTTGCCGCACCGCTGGTCGGAGCCAAAACGGTCATGCTCGAAGAGTTTGTCCCGGAAGATGCCCTGGCCCTAATCGAAAAAGAAAAAGCCACAGCTATCGGTGTGGTTCCCACGCATCTGGTGCGCATGTTGGAGTGTGACACTTCTAAATATGATCTGAGCTCTCTGCGGTTTATTCGCTCCGCCGGCGGCTATCTGTCTCCTCAGATTGCTGAAGAAGCCGAGAAGGCCTTCG
>JASFJF010000008.1:0-24041 GCA_050122255.1 Desulfobacterales bacterium | reverse complement strand
CAATCCCGCAGGTATTCGTGCCGCTTTGGAAAAAACCGATTTGATGACACCTTTTGGTCCGGTGAAGTTTATATCATATGAGAAGTTTGACAGGCAAAATAGTCTGCCGACTCAAGTTTTGCAGATCATTAACGGCAAATTCGAGTGTGTCTGGCCGCAGGAACATGCGACTGCAAATTTTGCTGTATACCCTAAATAGAGAGAGTCCGTGATGTAATAAATCTATGGGTTGAAATTTTAGGATTGCCTGTTATTGATAATGACACCGTAAAATTGAAAGGGGGTGGTCTGCAAGCAAAAGCGTGTTGATATCCATGACGATAATGACAATAAGGGCATTTCATACAGCTTGGCTTTAAGCTTGTATGATGCCAGAAATTTGATTAACCAAAATTATTAGGAGAGAGAGACCCATGAAAAACAAATTCTTTACCATTCTGATTACAGCTTGTGTGTTGACCCTGGCATTTTCCGGAAGCGCTTTTGCTAAAGAAAGAATCATATTCGGCGGCGGACCGGCCGGCGGCACCTTCCAGGTGGTCGCCAATGGCATCCAGGTCTTCAAGCCGGTTAAGGCCAGTCCGGATTTTTCCGTTAGGGCCCAAACATCGGCGGGCTCGGTGGAAAACCTGAGAAAAACAAATGCCGGCCGACAGCAGATGAGTGTGGTCTATTCCGGTCACGTCTGGCTGGGCCGCAACGGCCAGATGAAAAATGATCCTAAAAAATATGAAGATGTATTGGCCGTTGCCTGGCTGTATGGCGCACCGGCTCAGCTGGTGGTTCGTCAGGGCTCGGGCATCAAAAGCGTCAAAGACCTGGTCGGCAAGAAAGTGGGTGTCGGCAATGCCGGCTCCGGTGCTTTTGCCAATTGCGAGCTGTTCTTTTCCCACATGGGTGTTTGGGACAAGATCGAGCGCAACGCCATGGGCTACAATGATGCTGCGGCTGCTTTCGGCAACAAACAGCTGGATGCCTTCTGGCTGTTTACCGCTTTTCCGAGCGGTGCGGTTATCATGGCAGCCCAGACCAATGATATCGAACTGGTCAATCTCGATAAGGACGCCGAAGCTTCCGGGTTCTATAAAAAGTATCCGTATTTCGGTAAACTGGCAGTTCCGGCCGGGACGTACCGAGGCGTGGATTACGATGCCGGCGCCTTCCAGGACAGTGCCCTGTGGGTGGCCAATTCCAAGGTCCCCGCAGATGCCGTTTACAAGATGCTTAGCATAATTTATACCGATGAAGGGCTGAAGCACATGTACGGACAGAAAAAGACCTTCAAAAACATGAGCCTGGAAACCGGCGCCACCAACATTGTTACCCCGTTTCATCCGGGGGCCGAGAAATTCTGGAAAGAAAAAGGCATGCTGAAATAAAATCGTTGCACGATTTTATAATTCAAGCGGTGAAGCCGCTTGAAGATTCAATGTGAGATATGGGCCTTGCGAAAAGTGTTTACTGCCTGTTGCCCGGTCCATATCTCGCATCTCCTATTTTTTCCTGTAAGGAATAAAAAATATTTAAAATTCATTTTTTTGAATAGGGGGGTAAAAAAGTGTACGACAAATTAAACCAATTCGAAAAAATAGTATTTGATGTGTTGGCCGTCATTTTGGTTCTTTTTTACTCCTATTCTGCTGTGGTGCAACCGGCCGCCACCCAGTATCATCGTGGCATTTACGTGATTATCACCTACATTCTGGTTTTTCTGCTGTATAAATCCAAACACAAATGGCTGCGCGTCGTCGACTACCTGCTGATTTTTCTTTCGATCTTCAGTGTCGGTTACTGGATTGTATATTTTGAAGCCATCAACTACCGCACCGGTGCCGAGACGCAATTTGATATGTTCGTGGCCATGATCGGGGTCCTGATCGGAATCGAGTTGGCCCGACGGGTGGTGGGCAATGTGTTTGTGATCATCGGGGCGCTGATGTTGATTTACGCCGTCTATGGCTATCTGGCGCCCGACCTCTTTGCCCACGCGGGAGACACCTTTCCAGCGGTGTGCACCAGCATTTTTTACAAAAGCGACGGCGTGTTCGGTATTATGGCTAATGTTCTGGCCACCTATGTGATCTTATTTGTCCTTTTCGGAGCCTTTCTGGAAAAATCCGGCGCCCAGCGATTCTTTATCGATTATCCGCTGGCAGCGGTAGGTCACCGAATCGGCGGCCCCGCCAAAGTGTCGGTTATCGCCAGCGGTCTGTTCGGCTCCATATCCGGCAGCGCCATCGCCAACACGGTTTCAACAGGCGCCTTTACCATCCCCATGATGAAGAAAGCCGGGTTCAGGCCTCACGTAGCCGGCGGCATCGAACCGGCGGCCTCCATTTCCGGTATGTTCATGCCGCCGATCATGGGTGCCGGTGGCTTTATCATGGCCGAACTGACCGGGGTTCCCTATTCAAAAATCATGCTGGTGGCCATATTCCCGGCGGTGATGTATGTCTTCAGTGTGTTTGTTATGGTGCACTATGAAGCCAAGATGCATAATATCAGGGGCGAAAAAAGCGAACACAGCGCCTCTGAAATTCTGAAAACACAGTGGCCGTATACCCTGCCTTTGATCGTCATTACAATTTTTATGCTGACCGGTTATTCACCGGCCTACTCGGCCATTCTGGGCTTGGCCACATGTGTTGCGGTTAGCCACAAGACCAAAGAAACGCGAATCGATCTAACGATATTTTGGATAGCCGCCTTTTTGCTTCTTGGCGGAACGATTTTACCTTGGATCCTCACGCCCGTCATGGGGGCGTCCGGCACGGCTTTCATGGAAAAAGCATTTTCTGCGAAGCTTTTGGTGCTCTATGGATTGGTTTTTTCGGCCATTATGCTTTTTTACCGCCGATCCAGAGGGGTGGATGTCAAAGCCGAACTGACAAGCTTTGTGAAAGCCTCGCGGGCCGGTGCTGAAAACAGCCTTAAGATCGGCGCCACTGTAGGGGTCATCGGTATCATTATCGGGGTGCTCACCTACAGCGGACTGGTGCTTACCTTTGCCGATATTGTCATCGAATTGGCCGGCGGGTCGCTGATTTTAACGATTTTGTTTATTGCCCTGGCTTCTTTGGTGCTGGGGATGGGAGTCCCGGTGACCGCCGCCTATCTGATTACCGCGGTGGTGGCTGTACCGGCCCTTATACACCTGGGGGTCAATGAAATCGCAGCCCATATGATCGTTTACTGGCTGTCACAGGATTCCAATATCACCCCACCGGTATGTATTGCCGCCTTTGCAGGCGCTACGATTGCCAAGGCCAATATGTGGAAAACAGCCTTTACCTCCTTTAAATTTGCCAAATTTCTATACCTGGGCCCCTTTTTGTTCGGCTATGTGCCGGGCTTTTCCTTAAATGGCAGCGCCTGGGATATCATTAAAGCATTTGTGCTGATTTTACTCGGTACCTATGCGTATTCCTGGATTTTGAGCGGTATCTGGTTCAAGCCCTTAAAAGGCATGTTAAAAAAATCGCCGGCAAGCTGATTTTCGTCTTTTGAAATTTCTTTATTTCATTTCTGAAGAGGCAGCAAAATGACACTACCCAAAGTTAACGTCAAAAAAATTCTGTATGCCACCGATCTTTCTGAAAATGCCCGCTATGCCTTTGCCTACGCTGTCAGCCTGGCCGACCTGTATAAAGCCGGTATCACCATGATTCATGTGTTGCCCGAAGTACCGGCTATGCTGGATCAGACGGTTATCGGCTATATCAGCGAAGAGCGTTGGCAGGAAATCAAATCAGAGCAAATGGATGAGGCCAAAGAAGCTCTTATAGGGAAAAAAAGAGAACATTTGGCCATCAAAGAGGCCCTGCATCAATTTAGCGAAGATGTAAAGCAGCAGCAGGCAGGAGATGGATTTACCACCGATGATATCATTGTGCTGCGGGGCAATCCGGTCGAGGAGATTATTAAAAGCGCTGAAGAATCCAACTGCGATCTGATTGTCATGGGAACCCACGGACACGGAACACTTGAAGATGTCATGCTGGGCAGCACCGCGCGCCGGGTGATTAGGCGGTCGAAGGTGCCGGTACTCGTCGTCCGTCTCCCCTAAAACGCGTTTCGAAACACTCATCTTTTGGCCCAGGACTGTGTTGCTCGAAGTTGGAATTTACTCACGTACTAAATGTACGCTCCGTCATTCCGACTCCTCGCGCCGTGTCCTGAACCAAAACCCGAGCATTTTGAAACACGTTTGGTTTTTTTAATCACGTCTTGTTGAACACCTGAATGAATAAAATAGAGATGTGAACTATCGCCGGTTGGCAGGGCCCTCGTGCAAGGTCTAACGCCCTAAAAGCCGGTTTTATACACTTTCATCCTCGCGCGTGTTGAAAACCTTAATTTTTAACAAAATCGATCTGTTATTTCAGCTTGACAATTTTTAACGGCAGAAGCTATATAAAGATTATTTGATTTGCAAATACGACTCCGCCCGAGGCGCTTATGGCCCATCAACATGATATCAAACGCCTAAGCCAGTGTTCAACAGCGGAGGAATATACCTGGCCCTTCTTTTTGCATTCATTTCAGCCTATTATCTCCCACTGCAGCGATATTTTCGAAATCAGACGCGGAAGCGAGCATCATCCATTTTGTGATTTGACCTGACGGTGCCGGGACTGAATCGGTCGGTGTCCTGATCGATGGGTAAATTCGTCATTTTTGATACACCCTGTTTTTCAACATGATGCGGCTTTGCAGTTTTCGCCATATAAATTCCGGTTTATGAATCGGGCCACTGTAAAAGGTAAAGCTCATGCACAAAGATGATCTGACAAAGGTTAAATATGTCGGACCCTTACGGATGAAAAAGCTTAACGATGCCGGCATCAAAACCATAAAACAGCTTTCTGAGACACCGCTTGAGGAATTGATATGCATAAATACCATTGGTGAACGGTATGCAAAGCTGATCAAGGCCGCAGCGGCAGAATCTACTGTGAAAAAGCCAGTCATATCAAAACCCAAAGCCGCTACTGCCAAAAAAAACAAAAAGGCGGCCGTTGATCCGATTTTAAAGAACAGGATTGCGGTGCTCAAAAAACGCCTCAAGCAGGCCAATGAAAAATTAAAGCCCCTGGACAAAAAGAAGTACCTGAAACTGTATATCGATTTTAAGAAAAAATCCAAAACGCTTAAAGCCCATTTGAACAGTTTGACAAATACTGCTGGCAAACTTTCCAAAAAGGAGACCCAAAATATCATTAAATATGCCAATGCGTTGAGCCGAACATTGAAAAATGCAGGCAAAAAACCCAAGAAGAAAAAATATCAAGAAGTATCTCAGGAAATTCAGTCATTTTCCAGAATACTCAAGAAAATCCGCGCTTGAATGACGAAAATACTCTTACTGGGCGATATTCATGCAAACTATCCGGCGTTGGAAGCGATCATAAAGTATATCGAGCCGGAGCGCTTTGATTGGATCGTTAATACCGGCGACTTCGCCGTATACAGCACCTTTCCAAATGAAACGATCGAATGGTTTCGCGAGCGTAAAAATGCTATCTGCATACGCGGTAATACGGATCGAAAAGTCTTAAGAATATTAAAGGGCAAGAAACTCAAAAAACCCGGAAAAAATGAAAAGCGGGTGATGTATTTCTGGACGACTGAAAATTTAGATCCCGAAAATATCACCTATCTTAAGTCATTACGCAAGCAGACGGATTTCAAAATGGGCGGGTTGCGCATCGGAATATTCCACGGAACCCTGCAAGATCCGGATGAAGAGCTGTTTCCCACAGCCCCTGAAAGCCGTTTCCAGCAGCTGGCCAGGGATTCCGTTTACCGGGTTCAGATCATGGGGCATTGCCATGTGCCCTATTATAAGCTGGTGGATGGGGTGCACTTTATCAATCCCGGCAGTGTCGGGCGACCCTTTGATGGTGATCCCCGGACCTCCTTTGCGATTCTTAAGGTGGCTTCCGGGAAAATAGCCGTGGAGCATTTTCGAATCCCCTATGCGGTCGAAGAAGTTGTCAAGGGTCTAAAAGAGCACCAGCTGCCGGATATATATGCGAAAATGTATCGAACCGGCAAAAAATTAAATTGAGCGTTTCAAATTAAAAATATGGAGAAGTCATTAATTTAAAAGAATGCGGTTATGCAGAAAGCTCAATTGATGCCTATATAACCACAAAGGGCACGAAAGGAAAAAAGTAAATTGGTAGATGAGCTCAAAAACAGGAATGAATGTGTGGATGTCAGGGAGCCGGGCACAACGTCAGCGCTGATCAGGGACACGCTTAAGAAAGTCGAATCGAAATATTCAGGTGTGAAGCCTGACAAACGCGTTCAAAAGATCCTCAAGATTCTCAAAAAGAAAGATAAAGAAGAAATCGTTCAGGCAGTTCTTGAGAAATTTTATAATTCAGAAGAGTTGAAACCCTACCAGGCCGAGCTGATTAAAATGCAGCGACATCTGGAGCGGACCGGGAAAAAAATGGTGATTCTGTTCGACGGCCGGGATGCCTCCGGCAAAGGCGGCACCATACGACGGGTAACGCGCTATATGAATGAAAAACGCTATCACGTGGTGGCGCTGGGCAAACCGAATGAAAACCAGAAGACAGAACTGCATATCAAGCGTTATATTGAGCATTTTCCGTATGCCGGGGAGATTGTTTTGTTTGACAGAAGCTGGTACAATCGGGCCCTGGTCGAGCCGGTGATGGGGTTTTGCACGCGCAAGCAATATAACCGCTTTATGAAAAAAGTGAACGCCTACGAAGAAAATTTTTTGGAAGACGACGGCAAAACGCTGTTGCTTAAGCTCTATTTTTCGGTCAGCAAAGAGGAGCAGGCGCGGCGCTTCGACCGACGAAAGAACGATCCCTTAAGGCAATGGAAACTGTCAGAAGTGGATCTGCAAGCCCAGGATCTGTGGGACGAATTTACCGAAAAGAAATTCATGTTGCTAAAAAATACCCATACCAAAAAGTCACCCTGGTGGGTTGTGCGGTCTGATGACAAGCATTTAGCCCGGCGCGAAACCATGAAGCTCATCTTGAATAACGTGCGCTACAGAGGGAGAAATCGCAAGCTGGATTTTACACCGGATCCCGACATTGTGATCCCGGGCGACAGGGAATTAAAACTAATGAAACAACAGCGCAAAAAATACGGCAAGTCCCTGGTGTAATTACTGGTTTTAGAAATGCGATGGCTTCGGTTCAGGATTTCCTTGTTACCCATTAACTGGAGGGGAAAGACATGGCAAAAGCAAACAAAAAGAAATTTAAACCCAAAGACCCTGAGGCCAGTAAATTAAATGAAATTGCGGCAAAGGGCAAAGGTTTACCGAAAGCAAAAAACAAAATAAATAGCAACGGTAAGACAAAACCAAAAAAGTTAAAAAAGAAATTATCCGAACACACCGCTTTTAAAAATAAGGAAAAGCCAGCAAAGAAAAGCCGTCAGGCCGTGTGGGTTAAAAAATTTACCCTCGAATACGAGGAGGAGCTGCACAAGCTGCAGATTGAACTGCTGAAAATGCAGAAGCATGTCAAGAATGAAGGCATGCGCATCGTGGCCTTGTTTGAAGGGCGGGATGCCGCGGGAAAAGGCGGTACGATCAAAAGGATTACCGAACACTTGAATCCTCGGGGCACCCGGGTCGTTGCCTTATTGGCCCCCAGCGACAAGGAGCGCACCCAGTGGTATTTTCAACGTTATATTCAACACCTGCCGGGAGCCGGTGAAATCGTCCTTTTCGATCGCAGCTGGTACAATCGTGCCATGGTTGAACCGGTGATGGGATTCTGCAGTGACGAGCAAAACAAACGCTTTTTAAAAGATGTGCCCTTTCTTGAAGAGATGATTGTCAAAGACGGCATTAAATTGTTCAAATTTTTCTTTTCGGTTTCTAAAGATGAACAGCTGCGCCGCTTTGACTCACGCGAGACCGACCCCTTAAAACACTTTAAAATTTCCCCGGTGGACCGAATGGCGCAAGACCTGTGGGATGATTATACCGTTAGAAAATTTCAGATGCTAAACGAGACCAACCGAACCCTGGCACCCTGGACGATTATTCGCTCCGACAACAAGAAACTGGCACGACTCAACTGCATCAAGCATATTCTGTCTCAAATCGACTACGAAGATAGAATCCCCAAAAAGGAACTCAAAACCGATCCGAATGTTTTGATAACGGGTATTGAGGAAATCAGATTGCTCGAAAAAAACTTGTTGAAACCCACGGAATTGCCCGGGTAACAGGAGGTAGCCTGTGCGGCCTGGCAGTATAGATATTGTTCGACATACGCTGATGTTTTTTTGAATAAAACCTTTTTTTACTTATCCACGGGTTATTGGATCCGGGCGAGTCAACCACAACCCAGAAATCATATATCAGCTATCCTTATTGCAGAGAGGGGGAACAGCCATGCCATTAAAACAGCCTGTCAAAGAAAGAATGATTCCGATCGAAAATTATGCCACTATCAACCCCGACGCCACATTGAGGCAAGCGGCACTTTCATTGCGACAATCATTTTTTGAACTGGATGGCGGCATGCGCACCGTTGCGGGCCCCCGCGCCGTTCTGGTCACGGACGAGGATGAAAAATTATTAGGAATCCTGGATTTCAAAAGTTTTCTTAAAAATTATTTTCCGCAAATCGGCGGACTGGGAAGAAAAATAATGGTCAAGGATATTATGCATAAGATCAAAGGAGCGATTGATGCGTCTGCCAGCGTCGAGGAGGGGCTAACAGCCATCGTTCAAAATAAAATAAGCATTCTCCCCGTATATGACGGTGGCAAAGCAGTGGGCATTGTGCGGGATACGGATATTTTCTTGGCGATAACCGATAGCCTGGAACAAGAAACTTGATTTGGCGCTGGTCCGTATTCAGCTATAACCGTCCAAAATCCGTTTTCCATTATAAAGTGGGTTTGTATTATTATGCGGGTAAAAAAACTGTTGGATAAAAAAGGGTATGATGTCTATACCATTTCGCCGGATGCCACCGTTTACGATGCATTAAGGCTAATGGCCGAAAAAGAGATCGGTGCGCTTGTGGTGCTCGAAGACGCAAAGATGGTAGGTATTTTATCCGAGCGGGATTATGCCAGAAAAATTATTCTTAAGGGCAGATCCTCAAAAGAGACGCCGGTCCGGGAGATAATGACTTCAGAAGTGATTCATACCCGTCCAAACAAGAAAGTCGCAAAATGCCTGTCACTGATGACAAAACATCACTTTCGCCATCTTCCCGTGCTTGACGATGGACGGCTGGTCGGCATTCTTTCGATCGAAGATGTAAAGGGCGTCACCTGAGCATAGTGTGCCGTTGTAGAGATAATTTACAAAATAAGAACCAGTCATGTCATTTTCTGAAAAGCGCTAAACTCCTTCCGCTTTAGGCTGCCTTTGCCAGCTCCTCTTCACCGACACCTGATTCCACAACGGTTTTGGCCATGCGCTTGGCATGATAGTAAATGCGTTTGAGTTTTTCAATAATTTCGATCTCCAGGCTGTAGGCTTCGAATTTTCCTGAATCTTCACTAACGAGCCGCTTGGCCTGATGCAGATCAGCCTCCAATGCCAGACGCTTCATGTCTTCGTTCATTGACAGCACCCGCTGGGCATATTCTCTATCCTCTTCAACCACCGCCCGCAAGGCGGCCTTGAGCGCATCCGAAACGACGACATGAAGGGTTTTAATCACTTTCTGGGTCGCTTCGCTTATTTTGATCCTTTTTTTAATCCGCTGCAAACCCAGGTTCACCATATTGACTTCGATAACATCGCCGATGTGCTCCAGGTCATTGATTGCCCCCATGAGCAATAGCATTTTTTGGGTCTGATATTCGTTGAGTTGCAGTTTGCTGACGCTTGCCAGATAATTGACGATATGTTTGTATAGGATATCCACGTCGACATCCCTCTCCCTTACAGCCATCAGCGCTTCATTGTTCCCCCGCAGTACGGCCGGCAACATGGCTGTATTCATCAGGTCCACCCGTTTTCCCATGCGCTTGATTTCATGCCGTGCCGCATCCAGCGCCAGGCTGGGTGTATGAAACAGCATGTCACTTAAGTATTTGGGTTGAATCTCTTTAACTAGCGGCAGGGGCTTGTCGGGAACCAGCCAGAAGACAAAACGGGCAATTTGGGAGACGAGCGGCAGAAAAAGCAGCGCACAGGTTAAATTGAAACAGGTGTGTGCATTGGCGACCTGGCGCGGCAGCACCGCAGCTGCTGCCTTAAGCCCGGTCAGGCCTTCCGCCGGGGAAGGGGAGATCGCCACCACAAATTTTGCGAACGGCTCGATAAAAGGCAAAAATATCAGGACGCCGGTGACATTAAACAATACATGCACGATGGATACGCGCAGCGCTTCGCGCGGCTTGCCGATAGAGGCCAAAAGCGCCGTCACACAGGTTCCGACATTGGCGCCAAAGGACAGAGCGATGCCTGCCGGCAGCGTGATCAACCCCTGCATTGCCAGCACGATAACGACTCCGGTGGTTGCAGAACTGGATTGAATTAAGGCCGTAAAAAGGGCGGCGACCAAAATGCCCCATACCGGGTTGGACATCTGGGTCATCAAATCAAGAAAAGGCTGATAGGTCCTTAAGGGGCGCATGGCATCGCTCATGACACCCATACCGAAAAAGATCATTCCCAGTCCCATTATCATATATCCGTATTGCTGGATTTTTTCTTTTTTGGAGGAAAAAAGCATTCCAAAACCAACGGCCATCAGCAGTAAGGCATACTTAGTAACTTTAAAAGCCACAATCTGAGCCGTGATAGTCGTGCCAATATTTGAGCCCATAATCACGCCGATGGTTTGAGAAAGCGACATCAAATTGGCCGTTACAAAACCGACCAGCATGATAGTGGTCACCGAACTGGATTGAATAACGGCCGTTACAATGGCACCGGTTATCATTCCCATCACACGATTGTTTGACAGCATTCCCAGGATGTCTTTCATTTTCTCGCCGGCCACGCTTTTTAACGCGTCGCTCATACGCTCCATCCCGTAGAGAAAAAGAGACAGGCCACCGAGCAACCCGATTGCCAGGAAAAACCAGTCGATTTTACCTGCCCCTGAACCCTCTGCTGCACCGGCAGAGGAAGGCAAAAACAGCACAATGAAGCAGACGCTAAAGCATACGAACTCAAAAAGTTGACGGGGGCGCAGTAGTTTCATTTACCATCTCCTTAAGATAGAAGGAAAAAGTGTTTACTTCGGGGTTGGGCCCTTTACGACTGTAACCGGGATGGGTGACAGTTGCACCACCCGTTCGGCCTTTGATCCGATCATTAAATGGGGTAGCCCGGTACGGCCATGACTGCCGAGAATAATCATGCCGGCCTTTTTCTTTTTTGCAATTTCCAGGATCCGCGTAACAGGCGTTCCAACCACTAAAAGAGGTTTGGCTTTTTTAATCGGCTTCTGATCCGGGTGGGCTTTACGCATCTTTTTCAGAAATGCTTGCATCATTTCTTCGGCCGCATCCTCCATGGATCGGAGGTATTTCTTTTTTTTACCTTTTTGAGCGTAAAATCCCGGTGCTTCTGCCGGATCATGGATAACATGGAGCACCAAAAGCTGAGCATCAAGTTTCTCAGCCAATTGACTTGCAAATAGAAGTGCTTCTTCCGAAAAGTTTGTAAAATCGACGGCAACCAGCAGGGTGCAATGATCCAATTTGGCGACCATTTTCCGTCCTCCTGATAGTAAGGGTTGTTATCATGGCGCTTGAGGACCGCACGTTCAATCTGCCACAATTTACTTATACCGATTAACGCGCATCAAATCAACACGCATAAAAAAGGAGATCCAGCTTTATGGGCCAGATAGCCTTAGAACGAAGCGCTGTACAGGTAGTGTCTTCAACAGGTCACCCGGAACAGGACAATCGTCTTTAGTGGGCTGCACAAATTTTATCGGGCGGGCATTTTGTTTTCTGACCCCGCTAAGCGGGATTTCGCATTTATTCGTGTTAAGACGGGTGCTCAAAAGTCGATTAAGATCGGTGCTTTTTGGGATACTCGAAGAATTTTACCTTACCGCAATGCGCCTTTACATTTGCCCATGATGCAATCTGCAGTTCTACGCAAAATACACCGCAAGTGGGGATATTGCCGATGGGTTGGTCGCCGATATAATTGGCCAGACCATTGCTTGCCGGGTTATGACCGACAACCATGGCCTGATTGACCGCATCGTCAATATTTTTGATAACATCAATTAGGGCCTTTTCACCAAACTCATATACGGATTCACTATAGCGGATATCTTCAAGCGGATAATCTAGCGCGGCGGCGATAATCCTGGCGGTCATAGCGGCTCTGTTGGCGGGGCTGGAAATGACGAGGTCCGGGGCAACATTTAATTCTTTGAGAATGCCGCCCATGAATGGCGCATTTTTACGCCCGCGTTTGTTCAGGGGTCTTTCAAAATCATCCAGCTGGGGATATTTCCAACTGGATTTCGCATGCCTGACCAGGTATAGGGTTTTCATGCTTTGTTCTCCCTCCCACGGGGTTAAACTCGATCAATGAAGGGTCGGGGAGTTTATGCATTCGATTCCTTATCATAGGGCAATGAGTTACCGCAGCGAAATCGTGCGCTGCTTTATTTATGAGTTTGCACGCTGAAGTCGCTAACGATTCATTCCGCGATCGATTAAAGAAAAACGCCCACATCCCTTCAATAATCGCTATGCGTTGATTAAATGCGTCTCATCCTCAAACCTTTTTTTATTTATCAGAAAACGAATAACGGACGGCACCGATTTGGGGCTTGCCCAATTCGGTTGCTACTTCAGGGTAGCCGGCTTGTGCAGGTAAGATTTTTTAGTCGACACCCAGCCGCATTTTTTACAGACAAATTTTGGATTTCTGACGATATCGGCGAATTTGCCGAAGTTTTTGGAAACATCTTTTTTCTTCCAGTCGCACATCTTTTTTGCCATTTTAACGTCTCCTTTATCTTGATCAGACATTTGAAATAGTCTGTCTGTATCATTGGTTACGATTCTGTAATTTAAATTAATTCAAATTAATTACGATACCAACGCTTGTAAATGCGATACGACAATTTTTATGGCAAACAATGATTACCACATTTTATATGGCTTTTTAATGAGGTTGGAATTAAAATAGCGGGGGTCGCCGGTGACGTCTTCAAGCACCCAATCCGGCCAGGGGAAATCTTGATCCTCGCTTTCTAGTTCGACTTCGGCAACGATTAATCCCTGGTTTTGACCGAAGAATTCATCAATTTCCCAGATAACACCGTCCGCCTCGACTTTAAAGCGCGTTTTTTCAATCAGCGGTTTTTCACAGATGTCCAGCAAAAGATCAGCATCCTGGCGCGGGATTTCATATTCGAACTCCAGGCGGGATGCGCCCACTGTTAATCCTTTGATCGTCAGGTAGCCTTTGTCGTTTATGGTGCGTACCCGCACAACGCGTTCTTTGGTACTATTGAGATATCCCTGGCGGTAATGCGTTCCTTTTGACCTGCGCCAGCTGCCCTCTTTGACCCGAAACTTTCTTTCGATTTCTGTTGCCATTGTATTTTTCCTAAAATAAAGATGTATGCTTTTTGACTTTCGAAAACAGGCAGCCGGTTTTGAAGTCATATTTGTTTTCATTCCGGAAGGGGCGCCATGCCAATTATGCGCTTGATGGCCAGCAAATAACTCACGTTTGCATACTCCTGCAATCCCAGCATCTCCCTGGCTTGCAATACAGTTTGCACATCCAACGATTCTACGGCAATTGTTTTTATGGCGGCACCGTTGATGGTCAATTCAGCGATTTCGCTGATACATCCGTCAATCGTATAACCGAACCGGCGCTTGAATACTCGGGCGATCGATAAAGCCGGATGGGACTGAGTGGTATCCTGAAGAAATTGTGCCAACGAATATTCAGGACGCTTGAATTCCGGCGCCGCCACGTTAAATGCCGGAAAAATTTCATCCCGGATAACCGCCTTCTTTAATGGGAATTCGACCTTCAGTTTCGGCTGCCATTGCTGCAGGCCCTGTTCTTCTTTCACCAGAACTTTGATGTCCAGCGTATCATAGCGTATTTTTATATTGTGCTCATCGTTTGGCGCTGACAAAATATAAATTTCCGAGCTTTCCCGAAATTTTTCGAATTTAGCCAGCTTGCGCAACTTCTCTTCTGCCAGACCAAAATGCTGGGCAAATGCGCGAAATTCATATCGTGCCTGTACCGCTTGCATGATTTCTTTGATTACAGAGGTTGTCATCAATATAGTGGATCAACCGTTTGATTCAATGCAGTCCTGATGGACTGATCTTCAGAAAACGTTCTGGTCAAAAGATGTTCTATTGCTAGGCAACCAGATCCTTTTCCCAGCGCTCGGCAAAGGCGGGTGATTCGCCTTGAAGGAGCGCGGCAAATGTCAGCAGCGCTTTGCGCGCATCCCCAATGGGATAGTAAAATGCGTCCCAGTGCTCGCTGTCTTCGCCGTCATGGGTGGGGATAACATAGTCAAATTTCCAGGCCTCCCGAAGCTCGATGATGGCGCTGGCCACGCGCTGCTCAATGTTTTCCAGATCTTTTAGCGATGGATTTATTTTTTGTCGTTTAACGCGACGCAGCAGCTTTCTTCGCATGATATCCGGCAGCAATTTTTCAAGATCGGTGCGCTGCTGCGGGTCTTTGAAGTATTCAATTTCTTCCCGGCACAGGGGCGCCAGGAAAATTTTAAGGGTTGGAATATTCGCAAGTTCCTTTAACCCACTGAGTTTGGCAGGTATGAAGGGATTGCCTTCAAAAAAGGCATCTTTATTCTGTTCAAGGATGGCTTTAATACCGGCGATTTCGATGGCCTGCAAATCTCCCCGAACATTGGCCGATGTGAATCCAGGTTTTTGGGCGAGCGCTTCTATTTCCTCTCGCGGGCGAAAATAGTAATCTACGCCCTCCTGTTCTCCGGGGCGTGGATCACGGCTGTTGTACAGGACGATCTGTTGCAATCTGTCCGCCAGATCCGGATAAAATTGGTGCAATGCTTTGTAAAGCGGCCCCTTGCCAACACATGATGGGCCCGATAAGATAACGAATCGGCTCATGCGACACTCCTTCCTCTCTGTAAAGAGATGTCAGGTGTCAGTGTTCAGGTATCAGGGGACAGAAGACAGACATCCGAAAACAGTCAAATATATGTGACCATTATTGCGACCGTGTTGCAGGGGCTTAAAACAAGCCACCAAAAGCCTGACACCTCAATCCTATGGATTAATTATATTTTGTTGAACTTTGGACCATAAGTTCTGATATGATTTTGAAGCCAGAGAGCGCGGCGCGTAGACGGCGACCGGGGCCCGGTAGATTCCCATTTTTTCTACCAGCGCCAGATACGGTACAAAACTTTTCAAAACACCTTTAAAATCCCTGGACACGCTCATCATCAGCTCTTTATGCATTTTTTTGTGACGGTCTACCATTGAAAAAAATGGGTAAATCCTGGCGGCATCATATTTTTTCTTTTTGCAGAATGCCAGCAATTGACGATACGTACGCACAGAAAGCACGGTTGGGATCATGGGCACCAGGGTGTAGTCAGCCGCGTTTAGTATATTTTCCGCCAGAATACCGATGGTCACCGGGCAATCGAGTATGATTAAACGATATTCACTTGCAAAGGGGTATAGCATTTTTTTTAACCGTATTTTTGAATTGCCATATTTCGAATATAAAACATCCAACTTGCGCAGTGAGAAATCTGCCGGAAGAATATCCAGGTTTTCAAAATCGGTGCCCTTAACGCTTTTGTAAACACCCTTGGCGCCTCGTGCAAACCCTTTGGGTCCGGACTTGAGCTTGGGCTTTACCCGGAAGTAATATGAGGCCGAACCCTGGGGATCCAGGTCGCAAATCAGGGTTTTGGTCCCCGTCCGGGCGGACAGGTAAGATAGGTTAACCGCGGCGGCGGTCTTGCCGACCCCGCCTTTATTGCTGTAAAGCGCCAGCGTCGTCATTTATGTCCCCTGGTTCTAAATTCAATATTGAATCGACAATCGACAATATTCAATTGCTTATCTTTTAGAAAAAAGTTCTTTAAACAGTTGCTCGTTGCCCGGGGCTGCAAAGTCTGCGAACGTTCTGGCAAAAGCTCCCTTGACCGTTTGCTTTTCGTGGTTCAAAGCTTCGACCAAGCTGCCGATGGCCACCAGCGTCTTTTTCAGCTGCTGCTGATCGTCTGGCAATTCTGTGGCCATATTCAGAAGGTATTCCTGCTGAACACAAAGGTCATTAAAGTCCCCGAGGTTGTCCTGTAAGTTTTTCAGCTGAGCAATCAGGGCGTTGATTTTCTTACGGGGAAAAAGATTGGCGAAGAACTCCATCAGATAGCGCAATTTTTTGCATTCAATTCTGAGCGCGTGCAACAACTCATCTTCGGTGTTTGCCAGAATTTTGCTTCCGGTTTTGGCAACCCCCCGGAACTTCTTATAAATTCTGTTTCGGGCCAGTTCGATTATGGGAAGCTCTGCATTTACGGCAGTCGCTGAAGCCGGTGGCGGTTTATATAAAAACGTTTCCCAATCCTTCATAATCTTTTTATATTTGCTGGACTTCAGGCCGCGCATAACGTGTTGAAAAGCGCTGGCACGTTTTTTTCGCAAATGCGCAAACAAAGGATCGATGTCATCACGAAGGACAGCGGGAAGCCGTTTTTTATATGATTGCTGATTGAGCAGATAGACGTCCAGATCCCTTAGTGCATTGGAGCGTTTGCCCACATCAGCAAAATCCTTCTTAAATCGATTCGTTGTCCGCGCCGGAAATACTTCCTTAATTTGCGCCAGGGCCGAGCGGGTCCTGCGAATCGCCACTCTGAAATCATGCAAAACTTCTGTATCCAGGTCCTTTCCAAAAACAGCTTCGTTTGTTTGCATGACCTCAAGCAAAAAGCGTAAAATGACTTTCGTGGCTTCATCGGCGCGCATTTCCGGATCGAGTTGAATATTGACTTTGGCAGAATAGCTTCCCGGCTCTGTGTCTGCCAGTGCCAGCATATTTAAAAAAAATTCTTTCTCTGTGCCGATCTTCAGCCCTGAATCTCTGAAACTTTTGGATAGAAGGCGTTCATATTTAGGGTATCCCTTAATGGGTTTTAACCATAAATGCCTGGCCAGCGCCGGCTTTTTTCTGCTTTGCGTCATCCGAATTTCTTCGAAAACCAGGCGGGCCACTGTTTTTTCATCCGCGTTTAATATGTTATACGGCATTGAGCGGGCTTGGACGTCTACGAGCTTCAAAAGCGCACGCATTTTGATTATGGGCGCCAGCCGCTTTTTAAAGTCACCATCCGGAAAATCCCAGATGAAAACGGGCATCCGGCTGATTTCGATGTTGTTTAATATGCGGCTTTTTTTCAGATTACGTAATATTAGCCTGTTTGCGGAAGAACATAAAACGAGTGATTTATTGAATAGGCGCCAGTCGAATGTATCGCAAATCGTGAGTTTACCGTCAACACGGGACGACTTTTTAATAGTGTATTGACCGGCCAATTGGTCAAGGAGTTGTTTTTCATCATATCCGTCGGGTAGGTTGAATTTCTGGTTTATAATCATAATTGATTTTTTTTATTCTTTGATTGCCTGCCGATGAGCTCAATAAACGTTTCCTGCGCGGCATGCCGTTTCTGGTTCCTGCTAGGTTGTCGTTTTGCGTATGTGTCGTCAGGCTGCATATCCCAGGCTGAGCAGTTGTCGTTTTCGTAAACCTGCAAGGTCTCCTCCAGCTCCCTTCTGAGTATGGGATCGGTGACGGGCATAATGGTTTCCATGCGGCGGTTCAGATTGCGCTGCATCCAATCGGCTGAGCCAATAAAAAATTCCGGGTCACCCCCATTTTCAAATCGATAAATCCGTGAATGTTCCAAAAAGCGGCCCAGGGTACTGTAAACCCGAATATTTTCGGACAATCCGGGTACTCCGGCGCGCAGGCAGCACAGGCCACGGATATTCAGGGTAATGGGTACACCGGCCTGGCCGGCCCGATACAGTTCGCGAATCATACGCGCGTCCTGGAGTTGATTCATTTTGGCCCAGATACCTGAAGGGCGATCTGCCTGGCTGTGCTGAATTTCGCGCTGCATCAACTCAACGAAGCGCTCGCGCATATTGTAGGGGGCGACCATGAGTTTGCCGTATTCGGGAGACGGCGTGGCGCCGGTCAGCTCGTTAAACAATGATGCCACATTAGACCCCAGTTCGGGTTCACAGCTTAAAATACCCATGTCTTCATAAATTCGGGCCGTGACGGTGTGGTAGTTTCCGGTTCCTACATGCACATAACGACGAATGCCGTCCGCTTCTTCGCGAACGACCAAGGCCAGCTTAACGTGGGTCTTGAGCCGCTCCACTCCGTAGGCAACGTGGGCGCCCTCGCGCTCTAATATTCGGCCCCAGGCAATATTGGGTGCCTCATCAAAACGCGCAGTGATTTCGACCAGTACGGCGACCTGTTTACCCTGGTGCGCGGCTTCCAGCAGCGCCTGGACGATCGGCGAGTCACTGCTGGTGCGATAAATGGTAAGCTTGATAGCCAACACTTGAGGATCGACTGCTGCGCTTTGTAAAAAATGTAGGATTGAGCTGTCAAAGCTATGGTACGGATGGTGCAACAAGATGTCGCCTTTGCGAATTTCGGCGAAGATGTCTTCCGAGTCGCTAAAATCCAGGCGTCGCAATCGGGGGTGAGTTACCGGGTGATGGGGTGGGTCGCGCAGCTCCGGATACCCTTCCACCTGAAACTTCATCAAGTCCGCCAGGCTCATCAAGCCCTCTACGGTTTCCAGTTCAGATAGATCCGACTTGAGTTGCTCGGCGATCCAGGACTGCATCTTTTTGGGCATATCCGCACTGACCTGAAGACGGGTGACACCGGCAAATTTGCGCGCTGTTAGTTCTTTGGTTACCATGCCAATGATCCGGCCCGGAATGATATCTGCTTCCGGGTCTTCCAAATCCGGAATGGTCCGTTCCCAGGGGTCATCCTTGGCGACGCGAGTTACACGGAAAAAATGGCACTTCAGGTCAGCTGCTTTCGGAAACAGCAGATTGAGGTTGGACGCGATCACTTGCTCCAGCGGTACAAACCCGGCACCGTTGGGCAAAGGCACCCACCGCAGGCGGTTTGCCGGCACTTTGATGCGTATAAAGCGTTTACGTTTCTTTTTGGTTTCTTGAATCTCCACAGCCATGTTCAGCCCCAGGTTGCTGATAAACGGAAAGGGGTGCGAAACGTCCACAGCAAGTGGTGTCAGAATGGGCTCTACCGAATCATGGAAATAGCGCTGCATCTGCTTTTTCTGCTTATCTTTCAACTCCGAATATTCCAGGATGGGGATTCCGGCCGCAGCCAAAGCAGGTCGAAGCTCATCGCTTACCAGACGAGAAACAATGCGAGCCTGTTTCTGCAATTCTTCGCGGCATGCTTGCAGCTCCTCTTCGGCGCTGAGCCCGTCGGGTGATAGCTTTTTTTTCTTTTTGTGTTTCCGTTTTTCGATCTTGCGTTTGAGTCCCCCCATACGCTTCATCGCAAACTCATCATAGAGCATACCCATGATGCCGGCGAACTTGACCCGTTCGAGCAGGGGTAACGCCGGGTCTTCTGCGAGCGCAAGCACCCGGCGGGCAAAGCTGAGCCAGCTCAACTCACGGTTGATGAGTGCATCGGGCGAATCAACAGCTATTTTTTGCGGTTTTTTCACCGATGCTAATGTCTTTTCGGTGGACACGTCTTTGGCGGTGGAAGCGCCGCTTAGCGGGTCTTCCCTGGCAATTAACGCTTCTTTGTGCGGATGCTCTGGAGGGCACATAACGATTCTCCCCTTCTATCACTATAAGGGTGCGCATATTTCCTTAATTGACACAGCGGGAAATGTCCAATTGGCAAGAGCGCGTGTTTGATGAACTGGCGAGACGGTTTGTGGATCGACTTCAGAATTGTCGCAGGCTGTAAAATTAGATATTTCCCCCAACGCTTTCCTTATAGAAGACAGCCGGATGAAATGTCAACCCTAATAAAAGGAGGCTGCCGGCAACCTGTTAATTTTTATCCATTTAGGGCATGCTGATCTCGGTGTTCAAACCTTTTAAAGAGTGATGCCGGACTTTGATTCAAAAATGAAGTCAAACAGAATTTGACATTCTTTAGAACGTGTTTCAGAATATCCTTTATAAAATTAAATTGTGACAATTTCGTCCGGATGGATTTCGCCACCTTTTCGAGGAGACCCTAAGGGCGGAGTGTCTTTTACATCAAACCTTAACATCATAATCAGCGAATTTCTTATCATGGAGTCCATGTTAAAATTTGCCGCCATCGATATCGGCTCGAATGCTGTGAGACTGCTATTATCCGGTGTACTCGAAGAGTCGTATTCAGCGACATTTAGAAAGATGTCTTTGATTCGTATGCCCATTCGCCTGGGCGATGATGCATTTGCCCAAAAACACATTTCAGATGCTAAGGCTTCACAGCTGGTAACGAGCATGATCGGATTCAAACACCTGATCGAAGCCTTTGAGCCGCTGGATATGATGGCTTGCGCTACATCGGCTATGCGCGAGGCCGAAAATGGGCCGGAGATCTGCAATCGAATCTTAACCGAGTCTGATATCAAAGTCGAAATCATCGACGGTGTCAGGGAAGCCCAATTTATTTTTGAGAATAAAAGTGCCGACCTGTTCGGTGGAAATGATGCTTACCTGTATGTGGACATCGGGGGGGGCAGCACTGATATTACCCTGTTTTCGAGGGGGCAAATTGTGACGACAGGCTCTTTTAACATCGGCACCATCCGGTTGCTGGAGGGCCTGGTAAGCAAAGCCTATTGGAAAAAGATGAGATTGTGGCTGAAAAATTGCACGGCACCTTTTACCGCCATGGCGGCAATTGGCAGCGGGGGTAACATCAATAAAATATTTCGTCTGGCAAACTGTAAAAACGGCAAACCGCTTTCACATGACAAAATGATGAAGGTCCGCCGGTTTTTAAAGCATTTTACAGTTGAGGAGCGCATCAAGCAATTAGCGTTACGACCCGATCGCGCCGATGTCATCATTCCGGCACTGGATATTTATCTTAAGGTCATGAAGTGGGCGGGCATTCGTAAAATGTACGTTCCACAGGTTGGCCTAGCTGATGGTATCGTTCGCATTCTCTATAATCAGTATAAAGCCTCGCAGCCACAAATCAGTAGCAGCACACCAGAAAAGATTTAGGCAAATTTTTCTTTAAGCAGCATCGGCGGTTACTATATTCCGGTATAGATAAAGCGTTATTTAGGGATGGATCGTTACGCTCAATTGAATTTCATTTAAGCAATCGTCCGGGGCGATTTCAATGGATTGAAGATGGAATTTCTCGCCGAGCTTTTTAAGGTTCCCGTTTTTTAGGCCTCTCATTCTGGAAACGGCGCGCGGATGAACGTGCAGCCTAACGCTTTGCGCGGTTGCGTTTGAAGATTCCAGTTGCGCAACGGCCATATCCAGAAAGATCTCGGAATACACCATATGTCCGAAAGCCGGATGATATGGCCCGGCCAAAAGGGTTGAAGTGTCTGCAAAAGCGTCGGTTGCCTGAAGGCCCATCCGAATTACCGCAATGTTTTCATTCTTAAAGTAAAGGTACAAATCCTTTACCTGCCGCACCGCTTCCGCAAGGCTCAGGGGAATATAATCACCTTTTTGGTACATATTTGCCAGCGGGCTACCGGCCAGAACCACTGTGGGATAGATACGGATAAAATCCGGTTTCAAACGAGCGATCTTTCGAGCGGAGGCCTGCAGGCGCTGTGCATCATCGCCCGGCAGACCAACCATCATCTGCATCCCCACTTCATATTCGTGATACCGGAGGAGCTGTAACGCTTTGACGGTATCTGTGGCGGTATGGCCGCGGTTGCTGCGGTTCAACACACAATCATCCATGGACTGGACACCCAGCTCAATGGTGGTTACCGGAAATGCTTTGATCGCTGCCAGGCGCTGACGATCTACGGTATCCGGTCGGGTTGAAAAGCGAATGCTGTCAGCATGACCCGTGGCCACATATTTTGTTGCGACTGTCAGCAGGCGCTTGATGGTTTGCATTTGAATCCCGAAAAAATTCCCGCCAAAAAAAGCAATCTGAGTGTATCGGCGTTGTTGGCGCCGGAAGCCTAAAAAGGTTTCGATTTGCCGGCGGACATCCTTGCTCGTCGGCCTTGAATGCACAGACGTAATAGGTGACTGGTTGCAAAATACACATTGATGGGGACAACCGGCATGCGGCAGAAAAATGGGGATGATAAAAGGACGGCTTTTTACTTCCAGCCCATGGCCGCTAGCATTCGGCGGCTGTCGGCTGGCCATTAGGAGTGGCGGATTTAGGGTCATTTTTTTTAAATTATTAAGATTCTTTTTCAAGAATCTCTATTGCCTTGCGGGCTGCATCCTGCTCGGCTGTCTTTTTATTTTTGCCGGTGCCCTGCGCTTCAATCCCAAACACCCTGACCGACACCCAGAAGGTTTTATCGTGATCCGGTCCCTGTTCGTTTATGACCTTATAATTGGGTATGACGCCATGTTTTTCTTGAACCCACTCCTGCAACCGGCTTTTGTAGTCATAGTTATCGCCTGCCGTTTGCACCTGATCGAGAATGGGCAAAAAATTCTTTTCGATGATGTTAAAAGTAGCTTTGTAACCGCTGTCCAGGTAAAGAGCGGCGATCAAGGCTTCATACGCCCCGGCCAGGATAGAATTTTTTTCCATGCCATGAGTTTGAATCTCGCCTTTGCCCAGTTGAAGATAGGACCCCAACCCGATGGAGCGTGCCATGCTGGCCAGCTGGGTCTCATTAACCAGATTGGCCCGGGTTCTGGAAAGGTCGCCTTCTTTCATTTGCGGATAGCGCTCCATCAACATATGGCCGACGATAAGGTTTAAAACCGCGTCTCCGAGAAACTCGAGTCGCTCATTGTCCCGCAAATCTGACGTCGGCTGTTCATTGACATAGGAGCTGTGCCTCAAGGCTTCAGCGAGCAGCTCTTTCAACTGAAACTGATAACCCAGTTTATGTTCGATACCGATCGAATTGACTGTGTCCATATTCTAAACTTATGACAATGCGCTTGATAATGCTTCATAAATATGATGTGGAACAAACAAATTGCCTGTTCCCGATCCCATTCGAATTTCCGGCGTTATGGCACCGTGAAAATCTGTTCCTCCGGTCATTAGCAATCCATATTGTTTTGCCAGCCGCGCATACTGCTCTGTTTGTTTGGCAGTGTGCTGTGGATAGTACACTTCAATTGCACCCATACCGATATTCATTAAATTTTGGATGAGTGATTTGAGTTGGCTTTCATCTTCAATGTCCAACAGGCCCGGATGGGCTAATGCGGCGATGCCTCCTGCGCTTCGGATCCTTGCGATCGTTTCCTTACAACCAAGGCGTTCTTTTCCAACATAAGCAGGCTTTTGAGTGCCCAATAATTTTTCAAAGGCCTCCTCAATGGACGCCACATAGCCCTTTTTTTTCAGTGTAAGGGCGATATGCGGCCTGCCAATCTGGCCCTTACCCGCGATCTGCTGGACATCTTCCAATGAAATCGGGAAGCCCAATTCATTCAGACGTCTGACAATTTTGGGATTACGGGTTTTCCTGACTTCCTGGAGCTTTTTGAGCGTTTGATTCAAAACCGGATCGTTGAGGCCAATGCCGTAACCCAGGATATGGAAACTGCCGGAGCCCGGAAAAAAGGGGGGATAGGCTGCACTGATCTCGATGCCGGTTAAAAATTGTAAAGAGGGGGGTATACCGCTCCGCAGGGCCTCCTTGGCTCCATCGATTGAATCGTGATCCGTTATGGCAATCGCAGAGAGATTAAGTTTCAGGGCATGTTCGAGGATTGCAGCTGGTGACAGGGAACCATCTGAGGCGGATGAATGTATATGAAGATCTATTCCCCGATGGTTGTTATAACCCAAGCGCCTTTTCTAACGCCTCCTCTTT
>JASFJF010000007.1:0-24276 GCA_050122255.1 Desulfobacterales bacterium | reverse complement strand
TTTAAATTCGGCACGCGGTTGAATTCTCTATCGTTGTTGGTAACGAGAGTGCATGGCACCGCAAGCGCATGAGCGGCAATCAGCATATCAAGGGAACCAATGGGTCTACCCTTTTTCTCCAAATGGGCTCTAAGATCACCATAAAACTGAGCCGCCTGGTCATCATAGGGTAGTATCTCCAGGGGCGCTATGAACTGTGTTAACGCAATTTGATTTTGTTCCGGCCTTGAGCTCTTTGAAACACCATTAAGTAGCTCGCTCAGCGTAATGGAAGAAATGCCGATTTGAGATATCTTGGTCCGCAGAAAGCGATCTAATACTGCTTGTGGTTTACGCTTGATGATATAAATGCATATATTTGTATCCAGCATGTAATTCATTAAAGGTTTTCACGGGGTTCCTGGTTGGGTTGGTCTCTTGTATCCATAAAATCATCGCTAAACTGATCAAGGCTATTGACCAACGCGGACCACGGATCATCTTTGGGCAGTAGGACAACCATCTTGCCAATTTTTTTTATAAAAACATCCTTTCCGGAGAACCGGAACTCTTTGGGCAGCCTTACCGCCTGGCTTCGGCCGTTAATGAATATCTTCGCAGTTTGCATTACGCACCTCCCGACCACATAAAATATATACCAAGATATATATCAATAATCAGGTTATGTCAAGAGGCTTGATTTGAGTTCGCTTGATGGGTTTGCAGACGATTTACACAAATTTGCCAAAGTTTGGACTTCGCCTATAAAGGGCCAACCGCTATTTATTATATATGTCATCGGGTCGTCTGTAATATTTTCAAGCCTCAAAATTGCATGTTACGCTCTACTCCAACGTCCCGCAAAATTTGGCTATCCAAAAAAGCCTCTAAGATGGTAGGCATATCTGCAATCGCATCGTTAGATATTTGTCCTGTCCATTATTTTTTCCAAAATTGAAAACAGCGTTCAAGGTTACGATACTCACCCCCCCGGTTCACCGCGGGGACCGGTCCGGCGCAGTTTTGATCGCCGTGCTCCTCCCGCTCCGGCGGGGCTGCAGAAGATGACAAAACGGGCCTGCCTCAGCGAAGCTCCTTAGCGAAGACGGGTCCTATTCCTTTAACCGCTGCCCCCTGCGCCAGGCGCGTTTGGTTTTTTTGATTCTTTTCATCATCTGTATCCAGGCCTCTTTATTGTAAACCGGCACCCGGCCGCGGTTGTGCTGGTAAAAGGGTGTGTCCAGCTGGGCGACATGAAACGAATATTCATAATTTGAGATGCGGGTTTGCCAGTGCCCGCTTAATCGGCCGATAATCGACGCGCCGATAAACAGCAGGCAGATGATGACGCCATAAACCGCCGGCTGCAGGACGGCAGATCTTTTGGCGGCAGACATATACAGCGTGTCAGGTTCCGGGCAGACCGCAACGCATTTGAGGCAGGCATGGCATTCATCGGATAGCACCCCGGTTGTTTTGTGGACATCGATGTCCATCGGACAAGAGCGCGTGCACTGCTGGCATTGAGTGCAGGTGTTTTCATTGCGGTGAATTTTAAAGATACTGATAAAACTGAGTCCGCCTAAAAGCGCACCGTAAGGGCACAAATAGCGGCACCAGAAATTGCGCACCAAGATGGACAAAACAAATAACGCCACCAGTACCCAGAAGGCCAAGGCGGAAATATTTCTGAAAAAGAGCAGCATCTTGATATCGGCCACCATATTGTAGGGGCTGTAGATAAAATAATCCAGATCGCGGGCGTCCATCTTAATGATGATGGCCCATAAAAAAAAGAACAACAGCAGGTATTTTAAGCTGCGCAGCGGGTAGTCCAGCCATCGGGGCACTCGGATGTCCTTTCTGAAAATGAAGCGATGCAACCGGTTTAAATACTCGGTTAACAGGCCAAATGGGCACACCCAGCTGCAGAAACCGCGCTTGAGCAAAATGGCGGTCGCCAGGATAACCCAAAAAATGATCAGGCCGGATGGATGGATGGGGTTAATAATGCCGGTCACCAGCCAGTATTTAAAACTGATCAAAGAGCTGATCGGCAAAAACCCCTCGATTCCCGGTGGCCGGGTGATGGTTGGCAAAATTCCATCTTCCAGTTGGTTGACAAAAAAGGTAAACTGAACGCCGATTAAAACGATCATCGCCAGAAAACCGTACTGGACAATTTTACGAACAAACTGTATGGGTAAGTTTTTCATTTATGCCTTTAACGATTGTGATGCGAAGCTGGCTGAACCCGGCAGCAGGATAGGGCAAAAAGGTATGTGGAACCTTGATTTATGTCAAATGTGAAGCTATTTTTAATTTCCCTTTTCCGCTGGAATGCCATTGTTTAGATGGTCTAAGTGATGTGGTCGCAGAATAAATCATCAGCGACTGTATCGTGCAAACTCATGCACAAGGGTGCGTAGCGAAAGAACAACGATCAAAAATAAAATAATGGATCGAATGTAAAATCAACACCAAACTCATTATCTGCTATGAGGTTATGGCGTGTTCTTTCACAACGCACCCTAATGCATTCAAACAGTGCCCGATTTCGCTGCTGATAATCCATTCCGCGACTGGCTGAAGATGCGCCAAAGCCGCAAAGACGCTAAAACCCCAATTTTTATTAAAAATTCTTTGTGAGCTCAGCGCTTTTGCGTGGGAAATAATCTGAAATTAGATAAAAATTGACCCTATTTTTATTTTGAAACGCTCAATTTAGTCGGTTTTATGAAGTTTGCTGGCACAGACCACACCAATACCGGCTCGGGCTAAAGCGTCGGCGGTCAGGTTGGTGGAGCGGTGTTTTTCGATATAATTTTGTTCGAGGGCCGGCATCAATCCTTGAGCTTCGACGTCGCTTTTGGCCATAAAATAATCCAGAATGTCGGAAGGATGCTCCAGCTCTTGTTCGACCTCAATTTCACCGCCTTCATGCTTAGCGGATATGTTGGGCACTTCCTTTGCGATTTCGACCAGTTCGTCTCTGCGGTTGTAAGGCTGACGTACGATGGATTTCCAGGTTTCGGTGATATGATGCTCAAAGCGGACGACATCCTCCAAGCCTAAAGCTTTGCGAATGGCGGCGGCTTTGCGGATGGTGTCGTTGTTGGCCGAATTGGACAGATTAAAACCGATCAGCGAAGTCGTGCCGTCCTCGCGCGAAAACAGCCGGGCGGTGGTCAGGGTCCACAAAATTGAAAACGGGTTGTCGTTGCCCATAAACACTGAAATCTTGAACTCATTATTGACCCCTAGCTTGTGGAGCAGATATGCCACCAGCACCGTTCCGGGGTTGATATTAAGCACCTGCTGCACACCGTAGCTGGTGTAGTATTTAAGATACTCCCGTACCCATTTGATCGGATATTCATTGGGTTGCCCCACCCCGCCGAAATAGCCGGTGATGGTTTCCGGGCCACCCAGGTGCACGTTGGAGCCGTCGGTGCCTTTGGTGTCCAGGGTTTCAACATAGGTGGCGCCGATGATCTGCATGGCGGCTGCCACAGCCATCACATCACCATTGTCGGTTTCCTGCTCGGCCATATTGCGGACCCGAATAAAGCGTCCGGGCATCAACTCGCCTTTATCAATGCTGCGCCGGGCTTCGGCAATCAACCAGGGAAAATATTGCAGGGCGCTGACTTCCAGGGTGACTGCATTTTTATGGTCAATATCAACCGCTTTGGCCTTATCGCCCAGGATACGCCGGTAATAATCCGGCATGGAAACAAAGGTGCCGGTGTCGCGTTGTTTTATCAGCCAGTTGAGGTCATCAACATAGGGCGATTTAGCATCTTGCAGGCGGGTCATTATATTGTCAAGTTTGGCGGCTTCCTGCGCTTTGCGGTTTATTTCCTGGGGACCGCCAAATTGTTCAATAGCTTCCAAAAGTTCATTGACAAGTTCGTTATCCGGATCGGTCAACAAGGCATTGATTTCCTCCAGGCGGCCATCTGCTATCCTCAGCAAACCTCTTAAATCGGACATGATCAAATCCTCCGTGTTATTTGGAGTTCAATAAAAGGGGTATTTGCAAAACTAAAGTTTTGTGCATGCTGTTTAACGGGTTGAGCCCATTGCCGGTTGGCTCTAATCTGGAGGTAATTTGCTTTTCTTACGGGCCCAACCGGCTCAACCGGCAACCGGCTAACCCAATTTTTATTTAAATTCGGCGTCGAACTTTTCTTTCTCGCCGGCAATCATGTGGTAGCAATGGTCGTCTGCGGGGAATTTGCCGGCTTTGACCTCGGTCACATATTCTTTCATGGCAGCGGTGATCACCTGGGCGACATTGCAATACTTTTTAACAAACTTCGGGGTAAAGGCCTGAAACTGACCGATCATATCAGATACGATCAGCAGCTGGCCGTCGCAATCCGGTCCCGCCCCAATGGACAGAACCGGAATGCTGAGTTTCTGGGTGATATAGGCGGCCACCTCTGGCGGGATGGCTTCCAGCAAAATCATCTGAGCGCCGGCCTCTTGAACCGCCATCGCATCCTGCACGACGATGCTGGCGGTTTCCAGCGTGCGCCCCTGGGCCTTGTGGCCGCCCAACTGACCGGAGCTCTGGGGCGTCAGACCGATATGGCCCATGACCAGGATGCCGGCCTCTACAATGGCCTTGATCTGGGGCACCACCCGGACACCGCCCTCGAGCTTGATAGCGTCGCAGCCGGCTTCTTTTAAAAAGCGACCGGCATTTTCAACCGCTTTTTCCAAGGAGCTTTGATAGGACATAAACGGCATATCCCCGACGATAAAGGTAACGGGTGCGCCCCGTCGCACCGCCTCGCAATGATAGATGCACTGCTCCATAACCACCGGCACAGTTCCGGAATAGCCGTAGACACACATTCCCAGCGAGTCACCCACCAGTAGCATGTCCAGGCCGGCGGCTTCGGCAAATTGGGCGGTGGGAAAATCATAGGCGGTCAGAAAAGAGATTTTTTCCCCTTCCTGTTTCATGCGCAAAAAATCATGAATCATTTTTTTCTTTGCCATCTACGGCCTCCTTTAACGATGATTGTGATCGTTTAATGACTTTCACCATTTGCAGGGCGCTCGCTATTTAATTTTGGCATACAATCCATTGAAGTGCAATCATGAATAGATTGGCACAGCTTTTGAAATTTGTCAGCCTGCCGGGTGAATATCAACATCAGCTGTTCCTTTATTGACAGGTGATTCGGTATTAGATAAAAGTTTATTCTTTTTGGTCGACAGTTTGTATTTTTTGCCCATCAGTTGTAAAGGAAATTTATATAATGAAGAAGCAACAGGTTACTGCAATCGTGTGCTTTATCCTACTGGCACTGCTGGCAGGGAGTGCGGCGGCAGTCACGCCGGATGAGGCCACGCTGCGCAGCTGGGTCCAGAAGATGAAGACTGCTTCCCGGGGACCCTTTAAGCATATTCGCTGGTTTTGCAATGACGGCACC
Organism: Desulfobacterales bacterium; assembly: GCA_050122255.1. Taxonomy (GTDB): domain Bacteria; phylum Desulfobacterota; class Desulfobacteria; order Desulfobacterales; family JAHEIW01; genus JAHEIW01. The sequence continues at coordinate 18,847 of JASFJF010000007.1, read as the reverse complement.
GTTCAGCTGCCCAAAGAATACGCCTGCAGCGAGCGTGGCGGAGGGGTTCAGCATGGCGAATGGAACGATCGCGTCAAATTGCTAAGGGACAACGGTTACTACATCGCCAACGTTTTTGCCGATGTACGCGCCGAGGAGTTTCTGCAGGATCCCCGCCACTTGGACATTATCAAACAAATGATCCTGGAGCAGTTTCTGATTGAAGCTGATAATGGCTGGATTTTTCGCCGTGCCCGCTATTATCGCGGTGCGCTACAGACCGAAGACGAGACCCAGGCCGGCCGCGAGCTACTGCAGGTACTGGTTTCCGATCCGGATTGGCGCGATAATCGCTTTATGGTATTGCGGGAAGCTGTGCGCTTTATTCCCCATGGTCGCCAGGGCGCACCGGTTACTGAAATGCGGCAACTTTCGCGAACCCTCGCTGAAAAGGATCCCGATTTTGAAACCCTGCGCATCAAGCTGCATGTCCATCCGGAGCTGGCGGATGCCCAAAAAGTCAAAGACTATGCCGCCCGGCAGGGAAAGCCCGAACTGGCCAAGGATTATGCTCACCTTGCGGATATCATCGATCAGGTTTTCAAAGTCCGCGATATACAGAATGAAATTGAATCACTGGCCAAAGCGGTTAAAAATGCCCAATTCGCCAAATCTCTGCTAAAAACCGCCAACCGGCTGGCGCCCCAACAAGATGCCGGGGACCGTTTTTTAGCAGCCAGCCTTTTGTTGGCAATGTTGCGCGATAACCTGGCCAAAGCCGGCGCCGCCGCACAGATGCTGGCAGTTCTGGATGCCAGTATCCTGTTGGAGGGCGAGTTGTTTCGCATGGGAGATATTATGATTGCCCGGCTAACGGGGACTACCCGCCGCCAGAGACTTTCATGGCTGATCAAATACGTCGACGGTCTTTACGGAATTGGATTGATTTCTGCCCGTCAGCAACGGGCGCTGACTCAAAACCTCAACCGGATAATGCAAACAGACCCGCAACTGATCGATTACAAAGCCGAGCTGCAGTACACCGCGCGCATGCCGGAATGGGCCGACCGCACGCTGCGATATCACCTGGGCGAAACTGTGGCGCATTTAGCAGCCATTGAGCCGCTGAGTCGTCGCTACATTCACGACCGGCTGCGCGGCAGCCTGCTGCTGTCTTATGCGGCGGTGCTCGAAAGCCTGATTTCCGACGCCAATCGACAGCTGGGGATCCGCAACTTTATTTTCGGCCAGCCGGCCGACACGGGCCTCCGGGGCCTGAATCCCGGGCTGGCACGCGGCCGCCTTAAGATGTCACCGGCCGGCAGAGCGTCTGCCAAATTTGATTCAAAGAGCATTTACGTATTGCCCTCGACCACTGAGGATTTGCCACCGGTTGCCGGTATCCTGACCACCGGCGAGGGCAACATCTTATCCCATGTTCAATTGCTGGCTCGCAATCTGGGGATTCCCAACGTGGCCATCGACGAAAAATGGTTGCCTTTGATCCAGTCCATGGACGGTCAGCAGGTGGTGCTGGCCGTCAGCCCGCGCGGAATCGTACAGCTGGCCGCCGACGGTCCGCAGTGGAATTCCATCTTTGATGAGAATAAGGGCCCCAAAGACCTATTGATCCGGCCGGATCTTAAAAAACTGGATCTGAAGACCCGCGACCTGCGATCTTTGGATACGCTGCGCAGCACCGATTCTGGGCGGATTTGCGGTCCCAAAGCCGCTAATCTGGGTGAACTCAAACACTTTTTCCCCGAAGCGGTCGCCGACGGATTGGTGATCCCTTTCGGGCTTTATCGACAATTACTCGAGCAACCCATCGAGCCCGGTGGAATTTCTGCTTTTCGCTGGATGCAGGATCAATATAAAATTATGCAACGCCTCAAGGAAGACACCCAGAGACAGGAACTCATCATAAAGAAATTCCTGAAAAAGATACGTCATTGGATGGTAAATCTGGACCCGGGTGAAGATTTTCGCAATCAGTTGCGGGCCGTCATGCAAGATACCTTCGGACCGGATGGCACCTACGGCGTGTTTGTACGCAGCGACACCAATGTTGAAGACCTGCCGGGATTCACCGGAGCGGGTCTCAATTTGACCGTGCCGCATGTCGTGGGTTTTGAAAACATCATGTCGGCCATAAAGCGCGTTTGGGCCTCTCCGTTTTCCGAGCGCGCCTTTCGCTGGCGCCAGGCCTATATGGAAAGCCCGGAACATGTTTATGCTTCCGTGCTGCTGATGAAAAGTGTTGCCGTGGAAAAATCCGGCGTTCTGGTGACCGCCGATATCGAAAACGGACAGACCGGTTGGCTGACCATAGCGCTCAACGAGGGAGTTGGCGGAGCGGTTTCGGGTCAAACGGCCGAGGAGCTAAAGATCAATATGCAAAACGGCGGTATCCGTCTGTTGGCCCATGCCACCGACCCGTACAAGCGCGTGTTGCTGGATGAAGGTGGTGTTTCAAAGATGCCAGCCAGCGGGACGCCGGCATTGCTCAGCCAGGCCGAAATCCGACATTTAATGGATTTTGCCCGCACGGTACCCGATCGCTTTCCCAAATTGCTGGACGCCGGGGGCCAGCCCGTGCCGGCCGACATTGAGTTTGGTTTCTACCAGAATCAATTGATGCTTTTCCAAATCCGGCCCTTTCTGGAGAGTACCCGCGCCCGTCAAAATCTTTTTTTAAATAACCTGGACAGCCGTCTCCAGCAAAATCATACCAAAAGGGTCAAGCTGGATGACATTCCGCCGGAGGTGCAAAAATGAAAGCCTTTTTTGCTGCTGTTGCCTGTTTGATGGGCTTGATGATCGCCGCCATCTGTGCGGCCTACCCCTTAGATGGTTACGGGTATACGGGAATTGCCAGAGTGGAAGCCTATCGCCTGGCGATGGAGGGCAAGGTGCGCGCACCCAAACAGCCCCCCGGCGCGCTACTGTCCATCAATCAGGTGGATATCCGCCTGGATGCCAGGCCTGACTTTGAGATTCCGCCGCCTGACACTGAATTTGCGGCCAGGGTGAAAAATTTGCTGGGCGCCGAAGCGGATCGCTACGCGGTGGCGGTGCTGGATCTAAGCAATTTTGAACAACCCCGCTATGCCGAGCACCGCGGCACCGCGAGGGCCAACCCCGGCAGTGTTGGAAAAATTTTGATTGCGCTGGGCGTTTTCCAGGCGCTGGCAGATGTTTATCCAGATAACATTGATACACGTCTGGACATTTTGCGCAACACGGTGATTACTGCCGATGAATTTATTCAATCCGATCATCATGTCGTGCCGGTCTGGCAGCCGGGCGATGCGCGCGTGCGCTATCCCAAAATTCAGGTCGGTGATCAGGCCAGCTTTTTCACCTACCTGGACTGGATGCTGTCGGCCAGCTCTAACGCGGCCGCCAGTATGGTCCTAAAACATCTGATGCTGCTGGTTCACTTCGGGCCGGCCTATCCGGTCAAAGAGGCAGAGGCCCGGCAGTTTTTCAAGGATACATCGAAAAAAGAGCTTGCCGCTTTGCTATCCCGGGCGCTACAGGACCCGGTGACGCGCAACGGGCTGGATCTGGAGCAGTTGCGCCAGGGATCGTTTTTTACCTGGAAAGGCAAACGCCTGGTACCGGGCACCACCAGCTATGCCACCCCGCAGGAGTTGCTGCGCTGGTTGATCAAACTGGAGCAGGGTAAACTGGTGGATGCTTTTTCGAGTCGTGAAATCAAGCGCCTGCTGTATATGACCCAGCGGCGTATCCGCTACGCCTCGGCACCGGCGCTGGCGGCCTCGGCGGTATATTTTAAATCCGGCTCGCTTTATAAATGCCAACCTGAACCGAATTTTAAGTGCAAAAAATACCACGGCAATGTTACCAACATGCTCAATTCGGTGGCCATCATCGAGGCACCGGCCGACCAGCGGCAGCTGTACTATATGGTGGTGGTCATGTCGAATGTTTTGCGCAAAAATTCAGCTGTTGTACATCAAACGCTGGCGACGCGCATTCATCGCATGCTGGAGAAATATTATAAGGTGGGAAAGTTCAGTTCTGCTTCGTCTTTGTCTGGCAAACAACCTCGTCAAGGGCAACAATGAGTTTTTGGAGCCATTGCTCTCCGTGGCGGCTTTTGGCTAACGCCACCGCAATATAGCGTCTACCATCATGCTCAATGATGGCGCTATCGGAATGATAGGGTCCCCAGGTACCGGATTTGCGGTAAATCTCTGAATCCGGTTGAACCGTTTTGAGCCCTTTGACAAATTTGTGTTCGATTTCGGTTTCCGCCAGAATGGCTTTCATCAGCTGGCTCAATTGCGGTGACACCAGCTGGCCGGTTTCCAACAAAAAATAAAAGCGGGCCACCTGCAAGGCCGTGGCACCATGGGAAAGATTGTGGAGGGGGTCCCTTCTCTGGGCCGGGGCTTTGCCGTACTCTTTGCCGACCCAGATGCCGCCGTTTCGCTCAGGATCATACAGACGATAGCGGGGCGATTGCAGCAGGTCGGCCAAATAATCGATCCCGACCCGGTCCAGCATCTCGGAGGCTGCCGTGTTGGAAGATCGCTGGATCATTTGTTTGAGTTTTTCAAGGGTTTCGTTATCAAGGGCCATTTCGCCGGCGGCAATTTTTTCAAAGGCGCCTAAAAGAATGGCGATTTTGGGTAAACTGGCGGCGTACATCATGGTATTGGGATTTACGTAAGCCATGCGGGGATCGGAAATGTCGGTGATATCGACGACCACAACACTCAGATGTTTCTCCTCGGTGGCGCCTTCCAGTTTGAGCGCATTGATGCGCGTTTCCAGAGCCTTCTGCAGGCGGGGATCACAGCTTTGGGTCCAGGCCGGGGTATGAGATTGCGCACCGGTTAAACTGGCGCAGATCAGGACAAAGAAGATCAGCGCAAATAATTGTTTAAATCTGTCCATAAAGGTTATTATTACTCAATCATCAAAAAATGCAAGCACAAAATTCAAATAATGATCTCACAGCCGAATGTGAGGTTCGATATCCGGGGTTGCGCACCTTGGGAGTTCGGGCAGGGTTTTTATTTCTGAACTTTTTTCTGATTATTATGGCGCTTTATCAGCTTAAACCGGCCAGTCGCTCGCTGTTCATCGAAACCATTGGTTCCGAGCATTTACCGTACATCTGGATCGCCACGGCCGTGACCATGGGCGCCTTTATCGCCTATTATCATCGCCTGGTCGAGCGCCACAGCCGTATAAACGTGGTGCTTGGCACCTGTTTGACCATCTTCGGGCTTCTGATCATTTTTCGCCTGCTGCTCACATATCCCGGGCCGATTGCGCCGGCCTGCTTTTACGTTTTTGTTGACATACTGGGTGTGGTTCTGGTGGAACAATTTTGGAGTCTGACCAACTCGATTTACACCACCCAGGAAGGTAAATCCTGGTACGGGCTCGTGGGGACGGGCGGTCTGGTGGGCGGCGTGGCCGGTGGATGGGTTTCGGCCATGCTCATCAAGCACACAGCGCTGCAGACACCGGATCTGCTGCTGACCGCCGCCGGCATCATCGGGACCATCTTTGCGTTGACCTGGCTGATGGGACGCGTGGGGATATACTGTGAGGTTGAGCACGTGGTTCGCCCGCATCAGAATGCCAGTGGTGGTTGGCGGATTCTGAGACACAGCCGCTATTTGTTGCTGATTGCGGCCATTTTGCTACTAGCGCAGCTGGCCTCACCACTGGTGGAGTATCAATTTTTAAACACGGTAGAAAGCGCTTATCCGGACCGCGAGGCGCGTACCACCTTTTTATCTCTGTTTTTCAGTGTATTGGGAATTATGTCAATTGGTGTCAACCTGGGTATAACGCCCCTGGTTCATCGCTATTTAGGGGCCATTGCCGGGTTGCTGGTTCAGCCGTTGATGATTTTTATTTTTTCGTGGTGTTTTATGCTGCAGGCAACACTTTTTTTCAGCGGCGCCACCAAAATCAGTGACCGGGCGCTTTCCTACTCAATTAACCGGGCCTCCAAAGAGCTGCTGTATGTACCGGTGGATTCGATTCTGATCTATCAGGCCAAGGCCTGGATTGACATGTTTGGCTACCGCCTGTTTAAGGTGGCCGGCTCGGTTGTCATCCTGCTGTTCACCCAGTGGCTGCCGTTTACGGTCAGTGTGCCCCAGCTGAGCTGGTTTACGATCTCTATCTGCGCCATTTGGACCGCCATTATTTTTGTGCTGCGGCTGGATTATCAGATGGTCTGCGAATCGTCAGGTTCATAGGTTTCAGCGATCATATCTTAAAATTAAAACTCACCAGCCGCTGGGAACGACTCATTTCCAAATTGTTGACCGTGTTCTGGGGATCGGTGTGCCTGTTTTTGGCGTTTCTGGCGTTCCTGACGTACAGACAGAAGACCTTGGAGTGCCGGGCGGGCATAAAGCCCTACGCGACCCTCAAGGATATTATCGGACTTATAGGGGCGGGGATTTCGGCGAGCTCAGTCGAACCGTTTATCCCCGACAACAGCGCTTTAGATATGATAATCTTCTTTTGTTTTTTCTGGTTTCTCAGGATCTTCTTCAATCATATCACAGGTCATGTGAGATCCCTCCTGTACGGTTACCTCACAATCCAATTCGGCATCATTTTCACGTTTATTCTTGGTATCGCTCATTTTTGATACTGTCCTTTGTGAAATTTTCAAATGATTGTTGATTCCGCAATAGTGACAATTGTTCACTATGCTAATCATGATTTTGCTTTTGTAAATTAGGGCCAAACCAGGCTTTCAAGCTGAATCTGCCATACGCGACCCGCCGCATAAAAAAATTATTTGATCCAGACAGCTGCTGACTAGATATCCGCATTGACTGTTGATCGGTTTTATGCGAAGGGTAAGAACCTAAAAACCGCCTGGTATTGGCCCCGGCAATAGATGTTCATCATTTTAAAGGACCATGTAACAAAGCATGCACCTATCATTTAAACCGAACCTATGATCAAAAAACTGCTGCTGATAAATCCCGTAAAACGTCGAAGCGGCTACCTGTTAAGTCCGTTTTCAACCTTTCCGCCGCTTGGACTGTCTTACGTCGCTGCTGTAACGCCTTCAAATTGGGACGTTAAAATCGCCGACGAGAATTTTGATGAATGGTTATTTGAAGCGGCCGACTTAGTCGGCATCACGGCGTTTACGAGCAGCATCAACAGGGCCTATGAAATTGCGCAGTCGTATCGTCGGCGCCGTATAAAAGTCATCATGGGAGGTATTCATGCCTCCATGTGTCCAGATGAAGTATTGCAATTTGCGGATGCCGTCGTCATTGGCGAGGTGGAGGATATTTGGCAAACGGTTATCAAAGATTTTGAAAATAACAGACTGCAGACAAAATATGTCGGGCCCCATATCGACCTTTCCCGGAATCACATCAAACCGCGGCGCGATTTGCTGAATCCTAATTACGTGTGGAATTCCGTACAGACTTCCCGCGGCTGCCCGTTTAATTGCGATTTTTGTTCGGTATCACGTTATTTGGGCAAAACTTACCGGCAACGATTTGCACAGGATGTGCTGGATGAAATAGAGGAAATTGATGGCGAGCTGATTTCTTTTGTGGATGACAACCTGGTGGGTGTGAGTGCCGAGAACAAAGACCGGGCCAAAAAACTCTTTAAGGGGATGATCCAGTCAGGTTTATCGAAGAAGTGGTGGATGCAAACTTCCATTAACTCTGCCGCTGACGAACAATTGCTGGAGTTGGCTGCCAAAGCCGGTTGTTTATGCGCTTTTATCGGATTTGAGGCAATCAGCGAAAAAACATTGAAAGGCATGCACAAAGGCATCAATCTGAAGCTGGGAATCGAAAATTATGAAAACATCGTCAAGACATTCCACAAATATGGGATCGCCGTTTATGGGGCGTTCATTTTGGGCAATGATTTTGAGTCACCGGACTATTACCGAGAGCTGGCGAATTATATCGTGCGATCGGGAATCGATATTGTTCAAATTAGCCTGCTAACGCCGCTGCCCGGGACGAAACTAATGGAGGAATTGCAAAAGCAAAATCGGATTGTTTATCAAAATTTTCCCCAAGATTGGGAAAAATACCGCTTTTCCTTCATGGTTCATCGACCAATCGGAATCGATCCGGGCACCGTTTACATTGGTAACAACCACATTAAACAGCGTCTTTATTCGTTTCCAACCTATCAGATTCGTCTTCTAAGATCGTTATTGAGCCTTAAAAACATCAAAAGTTTTTATGCGACTAAAAAGTTTAATTCCTCTTTAAAGAGGGCCTGGCAAGGTTCCCATTACTACACAGATTATCCCGCTGAATTTACGAAATCCACTGCCAATTGATACTGAACGAAAACCGTTTTTGAGATGGGTTCTAATCAAGGAGCCGATCCAGAGGGGCAGTAAAGGGATAGGGATCTTTAATTCCAATGGATCAAAACCGGAATCGTTTGAAAATGCAAAAACGGTCCTATCATCCGGGTACCATGATATTTAGACCTAATTGCCATATCGAATCAGGCCGCTTGATTTGAAAATCGCAATACCCGTTTAACGTATTGCCGGGTTTCCGGGTAGGGAACCCGGCCGTTGTACTTCATCACCGCTCCCGGGCCGGCATTATAAGCTGCCAGAGCCTTTTTGATATTTCCGCCGAATCGATCCAGCATCCTCCGCAAATATTTTGCTCCGCCATCGATATTCTGGTTGATATCGAAGATGTCGGTAACCCCCAGCTCTTTGGCAGTGGCCGGCATCAGTTGCATCAACCCTCTGGCACCGGCTCGTGAAACCGCATTAACCTGGAAATTTGATTCGGCCCGAATTACTGCCCTGATCAATCCGGGTGGCAGGCGGTATTTGGCGGCTGCCCTTTGAATGCATCCCTCAATCTGATCGCGCTCTGTCGAAACGGGCCGAGCGGGCTGGTTTTCAAGCGCCGGCTTTTTCACCGGTTCAACGGATTTAAGCTGGGGTTCGATCTGTGATGGGCTCTTTTTATTCAGGAACGCTGGCATAGATCGCGCCGGTATTCGAATTAAGGCCTGCTTTTTTAAGGTATTTATCGCTGGCAGTGGGGGCGTTTTGAAGCGTGATTTTGAGATAACCGGGTGAGCCCGGTAATCGGCAATCGTTAATCCACGGGTTTTATATTTGCGGTTGAGGGAGCGGACTTGAGCTGCAGAAAGTATGTTATTAAACAGGGCCTGTTCGGAGGCCGAATACCGATTCGACACTGAACTTCGAAAGCCCTTTATGCTTTCAAAAATCCTGCGACTGGAACGTTGCTGGATCGAAACCAGATTGTTGTATGCCATATGATTGCTCGTTTATCCGTGACGGTCCATTTATGATCCTTCCTATTAAAGCAATTTTTGTTCCAAATGTGGATATAGAAAATAATATAATAATTTTATATGGTTAAAATAAAAACAGTTGTATTGGAAGACGGCGTAGCCAGAAAAATTTGCCCGCTGCGGTGCCAGAGGGTATCCAGGGCCGCATTTGGATCGCATTAAGGTGCACGGGTGGTGACAAAATTATGGTGTGAGCAGGTCTGATATAACCACCATAAACTGCATCGGATCCACATAGGCCCCATTCGTTTTTACGCCCCAGTGCAGGTGGGGGCCGCTGACGCGACCGGTGGCACCACTCAGACCGATTTGATCGCCTCTAGCGATGTTCTGGCCGGCGCGTACTTGGATTTTACTTAAATGCGCATAGTTGGTGAAGATACCTTTGCCATGATCCACGATGACAATATTACCGGAATAAAACAGGTTTTTAGCCAGTCTGACGATTCCGGAGTTGGATGCATAGACGGGTGTGCCTGTTTTGGCACGCAGATCCGTACCCCGGTGATAGCTTTGTAGCTCACCATTGAACAGACGCTGTGTACCAAAGACGCTGGTGATATCGCTGGCAAGCGGCTTGATAAAGCGATCAAACCATAGCCGGCTATTATTGCTGCTTGCATAAATGCGGCGGATCTCCTTTCTTTCGGCCTTGATGCGTTGCAGATCTTTAAGGCTCGGTTTCACGTGCTTTGGTGCCACCTGCAGCGCTTCTTTCTTGTAATTTCCGGCGACGATGTTAACGGTAATCCTTGCCTGATGGCGGCCGCGGTAATCCGTCCATTCCAGTTCAATGTTCGCTTGTTGTGGTGCGGTGTTTATCGGAATTCCAACCAGTCCGCAATAGACCCCTTCGGGCTTAACCGGGTGCTGAAAAAGGGAAATCGTGTTTTGCCCGAATCGAGCCTTCAGATCGGTTGCGGTCGGATCCAGATCTTTAAGGCTAATTTCAAGGGCCGTCACCTGTCCATTGGCCACTGTAGCCGAAGATAGTCTGGCAACAGAAGTCGGAGTGCCGGCCTTTTTTTCAGACGTCGCGCCAGCACACCCGGGCAATGCTAAGCTTATGCACCAAGCCATCAGCAGGAGTCCTATGATTTTGTATGAATGCAGCAAACCGAGTCCCGTGTACAAAGCATATCAGCGAAACTGAATTTACAATAGTCATAAGTTAAAGCTGTCTTTAAAATAGCAGATCACGCCCAAGAACAAGGCGAACACCGATTCAAAAGCGGAGCATACACGTTAGTATTCGAGCATTTTGAATCGGTTTTCAACGCAGCCCTTGGGTGTTAGATGCATTCTAAAGACAGCTTTTTTTAGCCTTTGATGATCCTGGGCAACATCATCTGATGCTGCGGGCAAATCGATTTCGGGTTTTGATACGCCGCTCCGGCAAAGGCCCTTAAATACTGACGAATTGCCGTCATCTTGGCGACTTCATCCACCAAACCGTGCTGGGCGCAATAGATCGGTCTGGAATAATCGTAATATTCCTTGACCAGTTTGTTCATTTCTTCAATGATCGGCTCCAGAGGCCGTCCGGCTTCTTTTTCTTTGACCAGCCGGCGCGAAAAGCTGGCAGCCGCTGCTGTTTCACCGTGCATCACGTAGATTTCGGTCGTGGGCGTACCTAGGGTAAATGCATTATGGCGGTTGGCCGTGGGGCCGCCCATGATATAATGCGCGGCCGCGGTTCCCTTGCGCAGCAGGACCAGCATCAAGGGCACCTCGGTTTGTTGGATCGAATAAATCAAGGCTTGGCCCAGTCCCAGCAGTTCGGCTTTTTCTGCAATATCGCCCACATCGATGCCGCTGGTGTCCTGAAACCAGATAATCGGCACCCGGTCACGGCCGCAGTGGGTGACAAACTCGTTCATTTTTATGAGCCCCTGACGATAAAGTTTGCCGCCGATTCCGGCATAGTCGGCATACTCCGGGTAATCCTCGCCGAAAAAGCCCTGGCGGTTGCCGATGACACCCATCAGGTACCCGTCCACTTTTACCAGCCCGGTATAGACTTCGGGGCCATAATCCGGCCGATATTCCATATGTTCACTGCCGTCAACCAGGCGTGCCAGGACCTCGTCAAAATTATACATGGCTTTCTGGTTAAAGGGCACCAGATGATAGAGATCTTCCTGCGGAAAGCGCGGATCTTTGGGTTCTGCCACACGAAAAAATTTCGGGTTATAGGCCGGCATGTCTTTCATATAATCCTTGATGCCGTCTAAAACTGCTTCTTCAGTTTCAAAAACATACCGGAAAAATCCGGTTTCATCGTAATGAATTTTAGCCGATCCGGGCGGTTCAACCTTGAATTGTTTGGCAGCCGAAATCAGCTGTTCGGCACCGTCCAGGTCAAAGTAACCCTTAGGTGACATGCCGCTTAATATGCCGCCGCCGCCCACCGCAATATTACAGTCTTTATGGGCAAAAAGGATGGTAGGACTGATACCCTGGTATCCACCGCCGGCCGGGTTGGTACCGTAGATGGCAGCCAGAATCGGCACGCCGGCCTGATTGAGCTCGGCATGCCTGAAAAAGGTGGTGCCAGAGCCTCGGCGATCCGCGTAAAATTTTTCCTGCTCGGTCAATTTAACACCGCTGCAGTTGACCAGCCATACCAGCGGTATGTTTAGTCGTTTGGCCAGATCGGTGCAGCGGAATACATTTTCAGCCTGCCCGGGTATCCAGGCCCCGGCATAGACCTTGTTGTCGAATCCGATAACAACCGCCCATTTGCCCGAGATTTTGGCCAGACCGTCTATCACATTGGTGGTGCCTTCTGAGTTGTCTTCAGGGTTGTAGAGGGTGTGCAGCGGGTTCCAGGTGCCTGGGTCCACCAGGTACGCCAGGCGCTGCCAGATGGTCATCTGGCCGCGGGCGTTAATTTTTTCGGTCGGCATTCCGGTGTTTTTGACTTTTTCTACGGCTTCGGCAACCCGGGCCTCGACTTCCTGTATTTGCTTAACACTGGCCTCGGTGCTTTTAATCTGACCGGGCTTCAGTTCTTGTCCAAATTCTTTCATTTTTTCAAAATAAGGTCTCATATTCCTCCTCCATCTCAGTCAAATTTCCAAATTTTTGTCACCTGTTCCATATACGAAGGCGGTATACACGTCAAGGCCAGAAGTGCACTAATTGAACTTGACAAGCGCGTCACCTTCAAGTATCAAACGATTCGAGTGAATTCACCACCCGGTGTTTTTGGGAAGATTTTAGCTCAAGTTGAAAATTGGAATAAGGGCAATCCTCTCGCCAAGACGCAAAGACGCCCAAAAAAATAACACATGTTAAATCAAGACTATCCTTTGCGGCCTTAGCGACTTTGCGTGAGGCTATTTTTTTAAAGTCAAAACCTTTGAAGGGAGGACGGAATGGCAACTGAAATTTTAGCACCGATGCCCGGAACGATTATCAACATTCTTGTCAATGAGGGTGATGAAGTACTTGAATATCAAGAAGTGATTATCCTCGAAGCCATGAAAATGGAGAATGCCATCCCGTGCCCTGAAGCCGGTAAGATTAAGGAAATTAAAGTTAATGTAGATGACAAGGTGGCGACCAATCAGGTACTGATGGTCCTTGAATAAGACCCCTTTCAGCAACGGAACCCCCCAATATGCAATCAAAGGCCCGACTGCCGATAACGTTTGGGCCTTTTGTTTTTATGCGACTTACTTAAAATCTTGACACACAGAAAAATAAGAAGCCCAAAGAGGTTGCATTGCTGGGTCCCATTTTTGTTAATTTACTGACAAACCGCAGAAAGCCCCCGCTGGCCAAACTGAGCGAGATCAAAGATCCCGAGCGGTTTTTGTGGCAGATTCTGCCGCACGCGGCGCGCACCTTTTCTTTTGTGATCGTTTTCCTGCCGCCACGCATGCGGCGTGCCCTGGCAATTGCCTACCTATACTGTCGTATGCTCGACACTTACGAAGATCTTTTACCGACACTGCCCCAAAAAGAATCCGCTTTAAAACATTTTATCGGCCGCTTTGATAACCCCTGCGACCTAAAGCCAGCCCCGACCCTTGACCCGGCCCTAGCCACCGATCCCCAGGAAAGTACGCATGTGTTGCTGGTAAACCGCGCAGCCCATGTCGATCATCATTTTGATCTGCTGGCACCTTCCCAGCAGGCGGCTATTTGCCGACTTGTGCGGCACATGGGCGAAGGCATGATCTGGGCCAGTCGCATTTTTGATAAGCAGGACGGCGTTTTGCAAACACCGGGGCAGCTTTCGCGCTATTGCTGGCACGTGCTCGGCACGCCGATCCTTTTTGCAGATGAAATGCAACGGCTGGATCAAGGGCTATCACCCCAGATTGGTAATGCCCGCTTGCATCAGTGCGCAGTGGTCGGGGAAGTCATCCAGCTGGCCAATATTACGCGGGACCTTGAAAAAGATGTCAGGCATGGCATTTTTTACCATCCGCAATTAAGCGGCGCGGAGAGCGCCGGCCGTGCGCAGAATATCCGGGAAGTCCGCGCTCAGCTGGTTTTGCGAGCCCTTCGCGGATTCCGTCAGTTTCCCCCCTTTTTTAACGCCATCCCGGCTGAGCGGGTTTCGCGGGCCAGGGGGGCAGCTATGCTTCTGATTATAACCACCTACAGCTATTACTGGCGCGCAGCGCAAAAGGCGGGTCTGCCGGCCTTTGATAAACAGCAGCGTATCACGCGCCTGAGAGGAGCGTTAATCTGGCTTAAGTGCGTTCTGTCGCGACGGGCTTCCGCCCGTTTCCTAAGCTGGCTTGACATAACGGTTCAAAACGCCTTCGAGCGCTGCCAGCCGGATCGAAATAAACGATTTATCTGGGAGGACGGGGGGTTTAATGTTGTGGCACTCCTTAAATAAAGTGCCGCTCAATCGGGTCTGACATTTTGGGTTACCAATTGGTTAACCAGAGACAGGGCTGCTTGACGGGTGTCGCCTCTAAATTTCAATTTCAAGGCTGATATCAACATATCTAAACTGATCACGCGGTTGAGGCTGGCCAAAACCCCTAAACTGGCCAATGCCCAGTCTGCGCGCTTGATCCCCCTGGCTTTAAAATCAACCTGATGGATGCGGGCCTTGCTGTCCGGCACGTCGACGCCGCCGCTTTGAATGATGAGAGATTTTGAGGTCACGCGCTCGAACAGTTCCCGGCGCCGGTCAACCCCTTCCTGATCCAAGGCCACCACAACGTTGGGTGCTTCGATGCCGGTAAAGTCGATATCCCGCGGTGATAAAATAAGCTCGCTGATTGATGGGCCCCTGAGCACAGTTATGTTATATTCGTTTTTTTGGGTTGTTCGCATTCCCGCCGTCAGCGCAGCAATGCACAGAAGCTCACCAGCAGTAATGATACGCTGTCCAGCGCTGCCGAGTAATACAACCTCCTGTCGACCTTTTTGAGGTGCGCTAAATTGATGTTCGACAACAGCCGGCGCGGAAGCTTTTTTCTGCTCGGCTGCCAGCCGCCGATAGTGCTGCCCGTACTCCGGGCGTTCATTTTCAGGCATGATACCATTTAATGGCGGGCGGTGGGCCAGGGCTTCATCGATCATTTTGGGCGTCAGTCGATTTTTTTTGGTGTAGCGCCCGGGACAAATTCCCCAGATATCCATCAATGCAAAGCCCTTGTATTCAACGGCCTCCTGGATGAGGTCTGCCAAATCTTTTAGATAACCGGAGCACCGCCGGACATATGGCGCACCGGCGCACCGTGCGACTTCACCGATATCCAGCGGGCGCTCGAGGGCAGACAGAAATCCCGAACCCAGCTGAGCTTCCGGCGGGGTGGTGGCGGAATACTGGCCGCCGGTCATGCCGAAATTAAAATTGTTTAAAACCAGCAGGGTCACATCGAGGTTACGGCGGCAGGCGGCCAGTAAGTGAGCGCCACCGATTCCCTGGCCGCCGTCACCCATGGTGACGACTACATTGAGTTCCGGCCGTGCCATTTTCAGGCCGGCTGCATAGGTGAGGGCGCGGCCGTGCAATCCATGCATGGCGTGGGTGTGAAAAAAAGTATCGAACAGACCGGAGCAGCCGATATCGCTGACCAACACAATTTGATGCCCGGCCAATCCCATGTTTTGAAATGCCTGATCCAGGGTGTGGGTAATGCGCTCATGAGCGCAGCCTGGGCATAAAACGGGCGGCCTGGCGGGATTTAAAAGGCTATCCATGGACGGCCTCCTTGATGCGGTCAGGAGTGATGAGCTGGCCGTCCATTTGACCGTAGAAGGATACCGACTTACGGGGCATAATCCGTTTGATTTCGCGTTTATATTGTCCCAGGTTCATTTCCACAATGACAATACGCCTGGCCTGGCGGGCCGCCTGCCGGATGACTTTTTGCGGCACAGGCCACAATGTTTTTAAGATCAGCAAGGAAATGGGTTTGCCCTGCCGTTTCTGCTTTTTGAATACCGTTTTGGCGGCCCGGGCGGTAACGCCATATGCAATCAGAAGGGTTTCGGCATCTTTTGCACTGTAATATTCATGGTAAGAGAACCGATCGACCGCTGACATCAGCTTGTGCATTAACCGTTCTTGATTTCGGGCAATAGCAGCAGAATTGGTGGTAATATATCCATCGGCACCGTGGGTCGAGGAGGTCTGACGAACTAAGACTTCATGGCCAATGGGAAGAAAATCCGGAACGTGGTTCCCCGGGGCCACACCGAATGGCTGTAGCGGCTGATCGGTTCGCGCGGCACAACGCTCGACGATATCCGGGATGTCCTGCTGTTGAAGGTCAATGCTTTCGCGCGTCATCCCGATTTCTTTGTTTGACGCCAAAAAAACCGGACAGCGAAATTCTTCAGCCAGATTGAAGGCGTGCAGGGTTAAAGTGTAGCAGTCTCTCACGTCTACCGGTGCCAGGACAACAACCGGCAGGCCCCCGCTATTGCCCCAGCGCAAAAAATTGATATCACCATCAGCTCCACGGGTGGCCGAGCCCGTAGAGGGGCCCAGGCGCTGGACGTCCACGATCACAATCGGTATTTCACTGCCGATCGCAAAGGACAGGTTTTCACTGTACAGACTGATACCCGGGCCTGAAGTGGCGGTCATGGTTTTCATTCCGGCCATAGATGCGCCCAGGCAAAATCCAATTGATGCAATTTCATCCTCTCCTTGCAGGCAGATGCCGCCCATCGGCGGCAGCAGGTTTAGCATGCTTTGATAAATGGTGGTTGCCGGTGTAATAGGATAACCGGCAAAAAACCGGCAACCCGCTGCAACAGCCCCGCGGGCGATTGCTTCGTTGCCTTCAAGTAAGCTATAACCCATTCATTATCTCCTGAATTCGGTTAACACGATCATAAAGAATATTTCCTGCTCTCCTTACGTCAACCGGCAACCGGGCTAACGACCGCTTCTCATTAATTTTCCTACAAATCACATTTTAAAAGATCTGCGGGAGGACGGCGGTTTATCTTTTCCACCGATTTTAAAGCTCAAGCCGGATCTTCTTTGAGCACTTACCTTTTCCTGCCACGGGTACCGAATGCGGGTATGAAACGAAACTTCCAGGGCATCGACCAGCGCACGCATAATTTTGGAGATATCCCGGGTCGTTAAATCACACTGGCTGAATTGTCCGTCTGCAATTCGTTTGCTGACAATGAGCTGGACCATTTTAGCCAGCTTGAGGCGTGTTGGATCCTGCATTGTGCGGGATGCCGCTTCCACCGAATCAACGATCATCAAAATGGCCGCTTCAGCGGTCTGGGGTTTGGGGCCCGGATACCTGAAATCGAGCTCGTCCAATGTTTCCCGGGGCTGTTCTTTGATTGCCAGGTTAAAAAAGTATTCCATCATCTGGGTTCCATGGTGTTGAACGATTAAATCCACCACGGTTCTGGGCAGGCCGGCGCCCATCGCAATTTTGATCCCGCTTTTTACATGATTGATGATCAATTCGGTGCTTTCCCAGGGATCTAATAAGTCATGGGGATTCGGGCTGTTGAATTGGTTTTCAATAAAATTTTTGGGTGCTTCGATTTTGCCGATATCGTGGTAATAAGCCCCGATGCGTAAGAGTAGTGGATTGGCGCCGATGGCTTCACCAACGACCTGTGCCAAATGGGCTACAGTCATGGAATGCTGGTAGGTGCCGGGCGCGTTTTGCTGCAGTTTTTTCAACAATGGATGCTGCAGATCCGTGTAACGATTGAGCTTAAAAGTGGAGGCCGTATCCCAGCTGATTTCAAGCAGCGGTAACAGCAACAAGGCCAGCGGCCCGGAGACCAGGCCTCCGGCAAAAGCCCAGCCGATTCGTTCCATCCATACCGCGTTGAACGACTCAGCCTGAAGCAGGGCGCTGATATTGATCTGATCGGACACTGCCGGAAAGACGGCCTGCCAATCCAAACTAAGCGCCACTACACTCAGCGCGTTAACCAGGCCCACGATCACAGACGGCAGGATGATCTGCCAGCGCTTTTGAATATTGGCAGACGCCAGCGCGGCTGCCAATCCGCCGAAAATAAGATAAAGCACGATGGTATATTGAGGGCCGGCAAACAAACTGACCAAAATGGCCCCTACCATGGCAGTGCTGGTGGCGGTCAGCCTTCCATGATTCAATGAGATGACCATCAAGGGTAAGAACGCAAAGGGAATGAAGTAGATCGGCAACGGGGTAAACAGCAGACATCCTTTAAGAACGACAACGCATAGAATGAACAATGAAATCAGGGGGCGTTGTGGCGGCGCTTTGTGCGATCCGCCATTCAGCACCTTTGAAAGAAACAAATTATAGAATATGATCATAAATAAAATCGCAAACACCACCCAGGGGGCATTGCGGTAGATTTTTTTAACCTGCTGCTGCTGATAGGCCTTTAGCAGCAATACATCTTCCTCGCTGAGTACCTTACGAAAGGGAACTAAAATTTCTCCGGCCTGAAATGTAAGGGTTTCAGTTGGATACTGACGATGAATCTTATCCAGCCGTCGTTCATTCTCATTTTGGTCGTAAATCACATTGGGCAGCAGGGTGGTCTGGGATATTTTTAAAACCGGATTCAGAATGGATTCATCGACCTGCCAGAAAACCTCCTGGACTTTTTGCAGCAACGTCAGTCGGGCTGTTTGGAGGGATGTCAGTTCGTCAACGGCGGTAACCGCCGGAGAGGCAAGTGCGGGATCTTGGATCTCGATGGCGTTTTTACCTTTTAAATTTTTTGGGTCATCCAGGATTTTATTTTGTAGAATGGATTCTTGAACGGTTGTGATGCCTTTGAGTAATTTTTTCAGATCCTTGTATTTGAGCACCTTGGACATGGTCTTAGCAGATACGTCCACACCGAATTCGGAATCGATCATTAACACCAATTCATCGACGCGGTTCTTTTTGCGAGTCTGATAGGCCAATAATTGTTTGGTCAGGAACTGCATTTTTTTCGTGGATGCATTGACACGTTCCGGAACGTAATTAAAAACGGGGACAAACTGGGAAAGCGCCTGGATACGTTTTGAGCTCAGCGCTTTTTTTTGATCAAACGTAAA
>JASFJF010000006.1:0-24562 GCA_050122255.1 Desulfobacterales bacterium | reverse complement strand
CCTACGAACTGGCCTGGCTGCGCTGCCGCAAGATCGGATATATTTTTCAAACCTTTAACATTATACAGGTGATGACTGCCCTGGAAAATATCACTCTGCCGATGGTTTTTGCCGGAATGAACAATGACGCTGCTACAGAAAAGGGTCTGCAGCTTTTGGAACTCGTGGGATTGGGAGATCGTTATAGCCACAAGCCCTTTGAGCTTTCCGGCGGCCAACAACAGCGCGTGGCCATCGCCAGAGCCCTGGCCAATGACCCTGCCATTATTCTGGCTGACGAACCCACTGGAAACCTCGATCTAACGACCGGCGAAGAGATTATTGCTTTGCTGAAACGGCTGAGCCAGGAGCGCGATGTTACGGTGATCTCGGCCACCCATGATTTTAAGATGCTCAATGTTTCTGATCAGGTGGTCTGGATCCGGGATGGAACCGTTGACAAGATCGAAGACCGGGAGGAGTTGTCGATTTCGATCGGCAAAATCGACACTCGACATTAGCATGGATCTGATCCATTTTCAGAAGATTTGGAACCTAACTGAAATTTAACCACGAAGGCCACGAAGTTCACAAAGGTTATAAAGAAGGCCATAAGAATTTTATTAAAGTTCTTCGTGATCTTCGTGGTAAACAACAAAAACACTGTGTACCAAAGAATATGTCGCTAACATTTCTTTGTATGTGACCATGAAAAAACGAACCATCCTCATACTTTTGCAATTTAAAATCTTCTGTAACATAATGCTACCCAGTTGGTTTTTTTTTGTAATGGTGGCCTGTCTGCTTTTGGCACCGGCAGCGGCAGGGGCGGTGATCGAAAAAGATCTGCCGGATTCATTTAGTGATGTCATTAATCGGTTTTCATCGCTGCAAGATCGCAGCACCGGTACGGAAGGAAACGCGGCTGCAGCAATATATTTAAAGGAAGAATTTGAAAACCTTGGCTACAAAGAAGTGGGATCCTACCGGTTTTCGGTACCGGTCATCCAACATGTCCGTAGCCAATTGACGCTTTCAAACCATAATCGCCCTATCGAGTTGCAACCCATCGTCGGTAATGCCGTAACACCACAAACCATTGCAGCACCCGGTCTCTCAGGACCGCTTATTTATGCCGGCCGTGGCGAGCTGGCCGAATTAAACGGCAAGCAAATCAAAGATGCGATTCTTTTAATGGAGGTGGATTCAGGCAAAAACTGGCTGAACGCCGCCAATTTGGGAGCTCGGGCGCTCATCTATATCGATCGCAACAATTCAACCAGAGCTTTATTTGATGAAAAATTTGAACTCTCGCCGCTCCAGTTTCCGCGTTTCTGGATGTCTCAGGCTCAAGCCAGAGAAGCTTTCGGTGATTTTGAGAAGGCCACCGACGGTCTGGTGGCAGTCGATGTGCGACTGGTCTCTCAGACACGTTGGCAACGGGTCAGTTCGGAAAATATCTATTGCCTTGTCGATGGCGTTGATCCCAAGCTCAAGGAGCGACTGATTATGGTGGAAGCCTTTTATGACAGCACTGCCACGGTGGCAGGGCTGTCGCCGGGCGCCGACGAGGCCGTCAGTATTGCCACCCTGCTGGAATTGGCCCGCTTTCTGAAAAAACAACCACCCAAACGATCAGTGCTGCTGATTGCCAGCAGCGGGCATGCCCAGACACTTGCAGGTTTTCGGGAAATGATCTGGAGTATTTCAGCCAGGTCAAAGGATTTGCGGAAATTGCAAAAATCATTCAAAGCCCTGGTTAAAGAAAAAGGCAAAACGATAAAGCTGTTGAAGACGATGGTAATTGATTCGGCAACCCGAAGCGAATCGCTCGACGAGGAGACGCGCCGAATACTGAAAGACGCTATCGACCAGCGTCTCAAAACAGAATCAGACCGGGTATCGCGCCTGCTGATGCAGCTGCGATTAGAGCCGGAGACGGCGGACAACATCCAACAAATTCAACAACTGGCCAACGAAAGACTGTTGCTCAAGCGCCTGATGTGGAGTTCTGATTTTTCGGACCTGACCGCTGATGACCGCCAGGCGCTGGCGGAACTTCTTCCCAAGGCGGTAGCCGATCAAAAGGCCATCCTCGATGATGCGCGCCGACATGCCAGAGAAATAGGCGACGGGCGCGCTTTCAGAAGCCAGGTGCGACAGTACGATTTGGATGCAGCCGTATCGCTGCATCTGTCCAGCCACGGCGACGGTTTTGGCGCTTTCAATTATGGCTGGGCATTTCCGTTCAGGCCTCGGATTAACCGTACGACCATTTACAGCACCCTTGATGAAGTCCTGCGCCAGGGGGCCGCCCGGATTGAAAATGAGCTGGGATCCAACGGAATGTATAAAGATAGCCTGCGCCCCAGCCGCAAACGCTCATGGCAGAGTTACTTTCTCGACAAACCCCCCTTAGGTGGGGAGCTCACCGCGCTGGGTGGCATTCACGGTCTGACCTTTGTCACAACCCACGACGCCAGAGCCCGCTGGGGTACTCCCTATGATACGCCTGAGCATGTGGATACGGCCTTTGCCCTCAAACAAAGTGCGGTGGTCTGCCGGCTGATCGAACACATGGCTCAAGCGCCGAGGCTGCATGACGATATTTTTCCCCGCTTCGGTTATTCTGCCATTGTCGGCAGGGCTAAGTTTTTGCGGCACGGCGAGCTGTTTGCCGATCAGCCGGCTCCCGGTACCGTGTTGCTATGCTACCAGGGTCCGGCGCGCTTTTACGTAATGGTCGATCATCTGGGCGATTTTTTCCTCCGAGGACTGGCGGATAAAAAACACAGTTATCATAAAGTCATTTTCGAAGGCTACAAATTTGATCCTGAGAGTGGCAACATTATCTGGACGATCGACAAAAAGAAAACCGGCAAAGTCGCCTATCGCGTAAAAATGTATCGTCGCCAGATGGAAACCGACCTGGTGATGTTTGCCAGCAACGGAATAACCTTGTTCAATCTGCTGGAACCCCGTACTTTCCGTCATCTAAGCAAAGTCAAGATTATCGACGGACGCAGGGAATCCGATCCGTTGCGCTGGTTCATGAGCCGGCTCGACACCTGGATTTCTGATTATTCCAACGCATCGACCATATCGACGACCTTCTTGGAACCGGGCACGCCCTTAAAATTGACGCTTTCGGACACCGTGCTGCGCAATAAATTGGTTCTGATCAATGCCAGCAAAGATAAATCCACCGGTGTTGGATACATGGTGGGCCATACCCCCTTTTTGTATCGCACCGCTTATCGAGCGGCCAAAGACATGTGGACCCTGCTGGAGCCCCGTATTTTAAATTTAGAGAAACGGGGGATATTCAATGAGCGCATTCGCGCACTTCAGGAAGAGGGCCTGGAAGCGCTCAGTAGCGCGCAATCCTCATACGAGAATAAATTGTACGACCTGTCTTCAGAGGCCAGCATGCGATCATGGGCATTGGCCACCCGGGTGTATGATGATGTCGAAAAAACCCAAAAAGACGTGCTTTACGGCGTGCTGTTTTACATAGCGCTTTTTGTGCCCTTTGCCTTTTGTATGGAGCGGCTATTGTTTTGCTATGCCAATATTTACAGACGCATTATTGCCTTCATCGGTATTCTCGTTTTGTTGATTGCGTTGATTTACAATGTGCACCCTGCCTTTCGGCTGGCGTACAGCCCCATGGTGGTGATTCTGGCCTTTTTCATCATGGGGCTTTCCTTAATGGTGACGCTGATCATTTTCTTCCGTTTCGAAGGCGAGATGACCCAATTGCAAACCCGCGCAAAACTGATTCAGGCTGAAGAACTTGGCCGCTGGAAAGCTTTTGTGGCGGCGTTCTTGCTGGGCGTCAGTAATTTAAGGCGCCGGCGCCTGAGAACCGCGCTTACCTGTGCCACATTGATCATCCTAACCTTTACGATCATGAGCTTTACAGCGGTCAAATCCATGCGGCACCATGCCAGGTTGTTATATGAAACGACGGCGCCCTATAAGGGTTTTTTGTTAAAGAATGTTAACTGGCGCGATATGCCGCATCAGGCCCTCGAATTGATCACCAATAACTTCACCCAAAAAGGCATTTGCGTCCCGCGGGTTTGGCTGGAGGATGAGGATAGAACCCGCACGACACGCATTCCGGTCTATCATAACGGCCGGTCATTCGAGGCTCAGGGCTTGGTCGGTCTTTCCCATCTGGAACCCAAGGTGACAGGTCTTGATAAGATTCTGACCGGCGGGCGCTGGCTGGCGGAAAATGAATTGGATACGATCTTATTGCCCGAACGCATGGCCCAAAGTTTAGGGATCGATCCACAAAACCCACAGGGGGCCGTTGTTACCATGTGGGGTATGTCCTTTGAGGTCGCGGGGGTTTTTTCGGGCAAAAAGCTGCAGCAGCGAACCGATTTGGACGGAGAACCACTGACGCCGGCTACGTTTCCGCGAGAAATTTCTGCCGAGATGACGGAAGAGGAACTCGAGGCCATGGAATCCGGTGACGATGTGCGCGAATTTCAGAGCCACTATCAGCATATTGCCGGCGATTTGACCATAATAATTCCCTATCGCAGCCTTCTGGCAGCCGGTGGACACTTGAAGGGCGTGGCCATTGTACCGCAGGCAAACATTTCCATTCAGAATGAAGCCCAGAACCTGGTGGACCGCTTTGGGATGACGCTGTTCAGCGGTGAACCGGACGGAACTTTTCTGTATCATGCCAGTGATACCATGCGCTATAGCGGTGTACCCAACATCATCATTCCAATTATCATTTCGGTGTTTATCGTTTTAAATACCATGATCGGCAGTGTATATGAACGCAAGCGTGAAATCGGCATTTACACATCAGTCGGACTGGCGCCCTCGCATGTGTCATTTTTGTTTATTGCCGAGGCCATGGCTCTGGCCGTCATCAGTGTGGTACTGGGCTATCTGTTGGCCCAGACTTCCGCAAAACTGTTTGCCGAAACAGCCCTCTGGTCTGGCATCACTGTGAATTACTCTTCGTGGGCGGGTGTGGCAGCCATGGTGCTGGTAATCATTGTTGTGCTGGTTTCTGTTCTGTACCCGTCAAAAGTAGCCGGTGAAATTGCCATTCCAGATGTGAACCGGGCCTGGACGCTTCCCAAAGCTGTTGGACATACCATTGAGGTCACATTGCCATTTTATATGAGTTATGTGGAGCATCGCAGCATCGGCGGGTTTCTGCTGGAATACTTTCAAGGCCATCAGGATGTGTCCCATGGGTTGTTTTCCACCGGTGAAATTGAATTTGGATTCAGCTGCCAGACGGCGCCCGGGCTGGCCGGCGATGATGAAGATTGCCCGGAGCAAGCCTGCGAATATGATGCCTGTCTGCAAATACGGACCAGTGTGTGGCTGGCGCCCTTTGATTTTGGCATCAATCAGAAAGTCGAATTTCAATTTTGTCCGGCATCTGATGAACCCGGGTTTCTGGAGATCAACGTTCGCCTGATGCGCGAGTCCGGTGAAGCCAGTGCCTGGCACCGGATCAATAAAGGATTTTTGCATAATATCCGTAAACAATTGTTACTGTGGCGGTCCTTTGATTTGCCCACCAAAGAACACTACGAGCGTTTGCTGGCGGAAGCTGAAAAGGAACAGAAATGACCGAAAATCAGCACCCCGCATCCAATCAAGAAGGGCTGACGGGCGCAAAAGAGGAAAAGATCGGAGAGTCAATCCGTTTGCGCGCCATCTTGCTGGGGTCGGTTTTTGCGCTGCTGATTTGTCTGATCACCCCCTTTAACAATGCCTTTCGACAGGCGACCCCTCTGGGCGGCGGGCATTTCCCGTTGGCGCCATTTTATATTCTGATATGGTTGATGGTCCTAACCGCCATTTTGCACTTTGTATTTAAGGGACGAAAATTGATTACCGGAAAAGAGCTCTTAGTATCCTGGGCTCTGATGATGCTGTTGTCCGGAGTAGCCTGGACCGGATTGGCGCGCACCTTTTTCATCAATCTTACCGCTCCTTTTCATTTTGCCACTGTTGAAAATCGCTGGTCGGAGGTGCTTCATCCGCTAATGCCCGACATCTGGTATCCCCAGAGCCAGGATGCAGTCAGCAGCCTTTACAACGGCCTGATGGGTGGCCGGCAGCTGGGGTGGTTCGAAGTTCTTAAACAGATTCCCTGGGCGGCTTGGCTCACCCCTCTGTTGACCTGGACGATATTTGTCCTGCTTTGCTATTTTGTGATGGTGTGCATCGTCAATCTGTTAAGCAAACAGCCTTTATACAATGAACGCATGAACTTTCCACTGCTGCGGGTTCCACTGGCTATGCAGGAGGCCCTGGACAGCAACCGCTTGGGGCAGTTCTTTGGCAATCGTTTTTTGCTGGCCGGCCTGATGGTGCCGGTTTGCCTGCATATGCTCAATGGGCTGGCCTTTTACAATCCATCGATTCCTCAGATTCCGACCCTGATTCTGGCTGGCAAATATTTCCCGAAGTTCGGGCTTCTTTCCGGGTTTTTCAAATTAAAGATTTACATCTATCCGGCCTTTATCGGGTTTGCCTTTTTAACGTCCAAACAAATCTCTTTTTCATTCTGGTTTTTTTTCATCGTCGGGATCCTGCTGTTTGGATTGCTGAGTGTAATGGGTTTAAATATTCCTGCTGCAGCTCTGGGTGTTACTTTCGGGCCTACCATATCACGACCGGAAGAGACTCAGATGATTGGCGCCTATATCGTCTTTTTTCTATTTCTGGCCTGGCTGGCGCGCTTTCATTTTATCGATATCGTCCGCTATGGTTTCACCCTAAAAAAAGACGCCCATCCGGAAGCCGAGTGGCTATCGACACGCTTTGCGTTCTGGGGATTTGTTTTGGGGAGCCTGGCGATCGTCTTCTGGTGTCATTATTTCGGCATTCCGCTGTTATTTTCATTTTTGGTCATTTTTGCCTTTTTCATGTTTACCCTGGTTGCCATGCGGGTCATCTGTCAGGGTGGAATCGCCTATTTCACACTGACTGCTGCGCCCATGGACGGTTTGATGGCTTTTTTTGGACCTAAATTTTTTACGAGCGTGGGTATCCTGGTTGCCGCCGTCGTTCAGAAAGTGCTGTTTGTCGATTTACGCGAATCGCTCATGCCTTCATTGCTGCATGCCCGTAAAATCACAGATCAGACCCGCAGCAATCGATCAATATTTTTAGCCATTGCCATCACTTTAGTTGCCGGGGTGGTGATCTCGTTTCTGGCCATGCTGGCGCTGAGTTATAAATTCGGCATGCGCGAGCTGCAGCTGGACTGGGCCACCCGCACCACAGTTGCCCTGTATGATAACATATACAGTCTGGTCGAATCACCGACAAAGCCAGGCGACTGGGTGATGATTTTTTCAATTACCGGTGCAGCGGTCATGCTGGTTTTGGTCATCTGTTATCATCGCTTTCACTGGTGGCCAATCCATCCCATCGGCTACCTGACGGCCTATAGCTCCGCCATGCGCATTCTGTGGTTCAGTTTTTTTATTGGCTGGGCCTGCAATGCCCTGTGCATGCGCTATGGCGGGGTGCGGTTATTTAAAAAAATGCGTAACTTTTTCATCGGGCTGATTATCGGCGATTTTTTCATGGCCGGCACCTGGGCCATCATTGGACTGTTCAGCTATTCCAGCTATCTGGTGTTACCGGACTAGTGGCAAGGCGCATAGGGCATGGCGCATGGGGTAAGAACAGAATGCATGCGGCAAAGGCCTTAGATGATATGGTGCTCTTGCCGGAGCAAATCGGAATATGGCTCTTTATTAAATCATTTTTACGCCATGCGCTAGACGCCATGCCCTCTGCCGGGTGCTCTAAACTCGATAATGGAAAATTGAAAACTCAGCAATGTGTTACAAATATAGTAACTGGATTCGCCCATGTACGAAGATAAAGAACTTCAAGAGTATCGAGACCTGTTAAAAGCGCCGACTGAGTTTGAGGAGGGGTTTGACTGGAAGACGGTCGTCGGGGCAATTTTCATCGGTTTTCTGATGATGCCCGGCAGTATGTATTTGCAACTGGTCATCGGCACCGGCATCGGGCCGGCCGCTCGCTGGGTCACCATTATCCTGTTTGCCGAACTGGCCAAGCGCTCGTACAGCGAACTCAAGCAGCAGGAAATTTTTTTATTGTATTATATGGCTGGAGCGGCATTGTCCACGCCTTTTCAAGGCTTGCTGTGGAACCAATATTTAGTGCAGTCCGATGCGGCTCGGATGCTCGGCGTAACCGAGTTCATCCCCAGCTGGGTGGCGCCGGCCCCGGAATCCGCTTCGCTGGTGGAACGCACCTTTTTCCACCGCGACTGGCTAATTCCGATTTTGCTGCTGGTGGGCACCCAGATCATTCAACGTATCGATCAATTCGGGCTGGGATATGCACTTTTCCGGATTACCTCAGATGTCGAAAAGCTGCCTTTTCCGATGGCGCCGGTGGCGGCCCTGGGAACCATGGCCCTGGCCGAATCCACCGAGGACAAGAAAAAAAGCTGGAAATGGCGCGTATTTTCCATCGGTGGCGTCATGGGGCTTACCTTTGGAGCGATCTATGTGCTGCTACCCACCGTATCAGGCCTGATACTGATGGAGCCGATCCGGCTGATTCCGATTCCCTGGGTTGAGCTGACCGGTCATACCGAAGGGGTGTTACCGGCGGTGGCCACTGGAATTCAACTGGACCTGGGATTGGTTTTCATCGGTATGGTGCTGCCCTTCTGGGCCGTGATCGGCGGGCTGGCGGGAATCATTATTACGATTGTGGCCAATCCGATTCTGTATAAAAACGGGATCCTGACGCGCTGGCATCCGGGCATGGAAACCGTCGATACCATGTTTGCCAATAATTTCGATTTTTACATGAGCTTCAGCATCGGTCTGGGCCTGGCGATTGCCTTTGTGGGGATCTGGCATGTGATGCGCTCTTTTGGAAAGCACGAGGGTACCAAAGGCAGCCTGCGGGATTTGTTTCGCCCGCCACCCGGCCGGGGGGACTTCAACTTCTGGATTTCCATCGGCATTTATGTTTTTTCCACTATTTCTTACGTTCTACTTTGCCTGTGGCTGGTTCCCAATTTTCCGTGGCCTTTTTTTATCGCCTACGGCTTTATCTATACTCCTATTGTTTCATACATTACGGCCCGCATGGAGGGAATTGCCGGGCAGTTTGTGAGCTTGCCGCTGGTCCGCGAGATTAGCTTTATTGCCGGAGCAAAATATTTCGGCTATCAGGGGATTGAGATCTGGTATGCACCGATTCCGATCCATAATTACGGTGAGGCCACCGTCAATTTCCGGCAAATCGAACTGACCGGCACCAGCATCCGCGGCATTATCAAGTCTGAAATCGTGGTATTTCCGATTGTCATGACCGCCAGCCTGCTGTTTTCACAATTTATCTGGCGCCTGGCGCCCATCCCTTCAAGCGCCTACCCTTTTGCTCAGGAAATCTGGCATTTGCAGGCCTTAAACACGCTGTTGATGCAAAGCTCTACGCTGGAGGGCAATGCTGCTTTTTACCAAGCGCTCAATTTTGTTTATGTAATTGCCGGCCTCGGGCTGGGCGTGATTACCTATGCTATTTTGACCCTGTTTGGTCTTCCTATTATGCTGGTGTATGGTATGGTGCGCGGTCTGGGTCAGACCCTGCCGCATGCCATGTTCCTTGAAGTGGCCGGGGCCTTGCTGGGGCGCTTTTTCTTCCTGAAGCGCTACGGGGCCATGTGGCGCCAGTATGCACCGGTTTTGCTGGCTGGATTTTCGTGTGGCATGGGCCTGACCGGCATGTTTGCGATGGGGGTTACCCTGATACTGAAATCTTTAGGTCGGCTGGCCTATTAGAATTGGTTTAAAAATCCCATCTAGCGTCCGATATCAGCGTTGTCCTGCAAATTGAAATACTCACGTAACGTGTACGCTCCGATAAAGAAAATCCTATGAATCCTTGCTCAGAACCCATAACCATACTTTTGGTCGCGCTTTATCGGTACCAGAATTTTGCGATTCGAATCCTGCACGCACTTCTGGAAAAAATTGAGGGTGTTGAACCGCATACGATTTTTTTTAAAAACCATTACACCAATGCGGTCACGCCGCCGACTGATACAGAGCAATCCTTATTCAGAGATATAATCGGTGCACTCCAGCCGAAACTGGTCGGTTTCAGCGTCTATTCGCCATATGTTCCGATCGCCCGAAAATTAACAACCGTTGTCAAAGAAAATTCGTCGGCGCTCGTGATGTGGGGTGGCATTCACCCGACCCTGTCACCAGAAAGCTGTCTGGAGCAATCCGACATCGTCTGTATCGGTGAAGGTGAGGGTGCCCTGAAAGAACTGGTTTTAGCATTAAGGGACAGCAGAGATTATGGTTCGATCAACAATTTATGGATCCGGCAAAACGGAAATCTGAAACAGAATCCCCTGCGGCCATTGATCCAAAACTTGGATGCTGTGCCTTTCCCGGCATATGCCCGGGATGCCTTTTATTTTATCGGATCCAATAAAATAACCCGCAAAGATGCGGCGATTGTCGATCCCATTTTGGCCAGCATGCCCGCACGAGGCTGTCCCTTTTCCTGTTCATTCTGCGTCAACAGCCTGTTGCGACCGCTTTACCGGGGCCTGGGACCTTACAACCGGCGGCGATCGGCTGCCAACGTGATCGCTGAAATGAAGGAGATTCTATCCTTACCCGGAAACAAAAAAGAGCAGATCGAATTCCACGATGAGAATTTTGGGACAGATGAATCCTGGCTGAACGATTTTGAAAGGCTTTACCCCGAACAGATCGGTCTGCCGTTCAAAGTCCAGTATAATCCCAAGCTGATCAAGCCGGAATTGATTGCCAGGTTAAAACGCTGCGGCCTCCACCGTATTAAATTCGGCATTGAGTCCGGCGCCAATCAGATTCGAAATCAGATTTTCAAAAGACCAGGAAAAAACAAAGAAATATTGAAACTGGCCCATCAAATTGCCCGATATGATGTTAAAATCAGATACGATCTGATTATCGATAATCCCTATGATACCAAGCAAACCTTAAAAGAGACCATCGATCTTTTGCTAAAATTGCCGAAACCGTTGCGGTTTAATCTTTACTCGCTGCAGTATTTTCCGGGTTATCCGCTAACCCGCCAGGCAATCCGAGACGGCCATATTACCGATCAGGAAGCCAGTCTGGAGCACCTGAATCGGAAAATGGCACGCAATTGGGCTTTTGTACCCCGATTGTTTCCATTGAACAAAAAACAAATGATACATAACATTATCTGGTTGACGGTTTACGGGCGTGCCCAAGATGCCGCTGTCCGGAAAGCCGTATTCCGTGACGGATTTAGCGCCGGTTTAAAATTAGTTTGCCTGAGCGTTAAAGCTATTTTCTGGGGCAAAATTCAGGCACTTCAAAGATTGATGCAGAAAAAAGTTGAAAACCAGATAAAAACCGAATAATGATAAACAGATGCAGAACCTTTCAACAGATAGAGAGGTGCCCATGATTAGATGCCGCGTTGTCGTTCTGGTGGTATTTTTTGCTGGCCTGGCCGGCATGGCCCAGGCGGATGCCCCCAGCCAATTGGGCGGTTTCGTGCTGGACCAGGATATTAAAACGTTTGCAGAGCGGGTGATCATGGATACCGCCCTGCCGGTGCGCTATGCGGAAAATATTGAAGAGGTTGAAATCAAGTTCACCCAGGGCTTTAAAAGCGGGCTGATCGCTTATGGCACCTGCGAGCAACCGGGTCATATTGTCCGAATCAAGTTAAAATATGCAGATTCCAGCAAAAAGTTTTACAAAGACCTGCTCAAACGATTCAAGCAGCGATTCGGTGAGCCCGATGAGTACCGGGGGGATGCCTTTAAAATCGTGGATGCCTGGAAATGGTCCTTTACCAACCAGCAAAACCAGAGCATCAGCCTCATCCTGCAGCATAACTCCAAGGATCAGCAGGAAAAAATGGGCAATTCGGTAAAATTGACCAATACGACCCTAATCGAAAAAGATCTGCTGTGTTACAAGCGCAAGCAACTCGACTACCGCGAAAGACTTCGACAGCGGGAGTGGAAGTCTGTCAAACCGGAAGACAGTGGCTGGGAGCTCTTTTTACCGCGCTAGGAGAGGGACCTTGCTGAATCGATGGAAAGAGATTGCCTGGTACGGCATGCGTTTTAAAGTCCCCGCCGACTGGCAGCTCAGCCAAATCGGTTTCCATCACCTGTCCATCGAAGATGAAAACGGCCCGGTTATGGAAATCAAATGGGCTCCAGTCAAGGGTCATTTTTCCCATTCTACCCACCTCAAGCGATTAAGCGCTCTGCAAAAAAGTCATCTCAGAAAGACTGTCAGGCCCAAGCCGCTTTCATCCGAATGGGCTCAGGCCCTGTCCGGCTTCTTGGCCAGCGAATTTTCCTGGCAATCGCCTCTCGCCGGCGGGCGCGGCGCGCTTTTGTATTGCCCGACATGCCGCCATGCCACCCTGATTCAGTTTTTCCAAAAAGACACTTCTTCAGATCAGGCGGTGTCCACCCACATACTCGACTCGATTCGCGACCACCGCTCAGATGGCCAGATCCTGTGGTCGGCCTATGATATTAGGGCGCTGGTGCCGGAAACCTATCTTTTGAAAAGCTATCGTTTCGATGCCGGTCAATATATGCTCGATTTTGCTGAAGGCAATCAGCATATTGTTTTATACCGTTGGTCGCTGGCGTCTGTTTTGCTGGGCAAACAGGATTTGGCACAGTTTGCCAAAACGGTTGCTGGCTTCGGCCAGAGCGAACCGGTTGCTGGAACCATCGACGGGCACGACATGGTTGAGTGGAGCACTGCACCTGCGACGCAGTGGCAGCGGCGGATTAGCCGTTTAAAGCGCAAGGCATCATATGGCTGGTTGGGGATCTGGCATTTGCAGGCTAAAAATCGTATCCTGGGCGTCAAAGCTGAAGGCCAAAAGCCCCTCGATGCTGCGGTATTGGAGCACGTTTGCAGCCACTATGAGATTATTTAAGAAAAAGCCGCAGGACCCGACCATCAGCCGGGCAGAAGCGCTCAATCGCATCCCGTCTAAAAACCTTCAGATTCGAGAAGAGCGGATGGATAGCGGTGAGGTGGTTATTCACTATCCGGTCACGATACGTCCTTTTTTTGCCGGGTTGGTAAAGCGTTTTGGCGGGTCCGAGGCTCAAATCCAGACGCGAAAGCTACAGCTCGATGAGCTGGGGACTTCGGTCTGGGCTATGATTGATGGAAATTGTTCGGTGAGACAGCTGATCAGCATCTTTGCCACAACTCATCAGCTTGAGGCCCGGGAGGCTGAGGTTGCGGTTACGCAGTTTTTACGAGAGCTTGGCAGGCGCGGTTTGATCGGCTTGCGCTAAGCGATCCCGGCGGAGGCTTTCGGCCGCGAAGCGATCAGAATCCTTGCAAGGCATCATCCCTGGTGCTGACGATCGGCAGAAAAGAATCGAATCCAGCGATTTCAAAGACCTCTTTAACGTAATCCTGCATGTCACATAGCAACATTTTGCCATCTTCGCGTTTTAAAGCCTTGGTTGCCTTGAGAATAACACGCAAACCGGCACTGGAAATGTAATCGAGATCTTTAAAATCAACGATCATATTTTTAGAACCGTCATCGATGGCCTGAAATATCTTTTTTTCAAATCCCTGGGATGTATTTGAATCAAGGCGTCCGATAAGCTTAAAAATGTTAATCCCGCCGTGGTTTTCTTCAATAATTTCCATTCACTGTCCTCCGTTTAACTTAAACTATGGTAAGCATGTCAGATTTAATGATCAATACCCGTTTTTATCTGAGCGCGTGCCAATATAGTCAATGCCAAACGTCGCCAATAAATGCCTGTTGCACCTTAACGCCGGCATTGAATTTAGATTCAGCCTTTCATTCGTTTTTTTGCGGGCTGGGCGTCTTGAATATGCTTTCTGAGCGTTAAAATGTTTTTATTCTTACACCGTTGATAGCAGACTTCATCCATCAGGTTTTTGGCCAGATGGATTCCCAGGCCGCCGATTTTGCATTCTTCAATGGTGCATCCCAGGTCCGGTTCTTCGACCTCGGTGGGGTTAAACGGAATGCCGTCGTCTTCGATGCTGAACAGCAGTTCGTTATCCTGATGAGAGATGGTCACGGTAATTTGGTGAACCTTCTTGTCGCTATAGCCGTAGGAAATGATATTGGTAAACAGCTCGTCCAGGGCCAGATTGGTTTCAAATATAAATTTAGGAGACAGTCCGATGGACTCGCCAAAGCCTTCCAGTTTCTGGCACAGGGTATCCAGCTCGGACAGCTTGTTTTTTAGTTTAAATGAAATTTTATTTTTGGCCATGAAGATTAACCTTTAAGGCAACACGCCGAAGCTGACGAATGTGCCCCATTGTAGCGCAAAAAAACGAATCTTGAAAACAATTTTTTCGGCACTCTTTAAATGAGACTGACGCCCAGGTTAACCATGCATTCCCCGCACATGTCGCCGCGTCCGGATAGAAACCGTTCTTCCCAGGAATCGATACTCTTGGCCACGGCTTTGAAGATGCGGGGCATGATATCGGGAAATTGCTGCAAGGCTTTGCTAAATTTTTCCCGTTCCATTACCAGGCAAACAGTGTCCTCGGTGGCCTGCAGGGAAAAAAGCCGTCGCAGTTCCCCCAACAGGGTCAAACCACCGATAAACTCACCCACTTTGCAGTCTCTAATATTTCTGGCATTGTCATCGTCTTCGCGTTGAAGGCTGGCTTTGCCATCAATGATATAGAATGCGCGCCCATCATCTTCATGCTGCCGGAAGATATACTCGTTTTTTTTGAACTTTTCTCTCGTGCAAAGGTAAGCAAAGATCTTTAAGGTTTCAAGCGGCAGCCCTGAAAAAAAGTACGTTTGCCTCAAGATCTCCAGGTTTTCCTCCAACTCGCTGGACGGACTGGCTTCATTTTTTTCCGACAAGCTCATATAACATTCCTTTCCGGGACATCAGTTCGTCATATGTACCGGTTTCAAGAATTTTACCGGCCTTCATGACGGCCACCCGATCATAGTTTTTAATGGTATCCAGGCGGTGAACAACGGAAATAACGGTATTTTTTTTCCTCCAGCGGGTTTCCAGCAGGTTCTGGATGCGCGCCTGTGACTTGTTATCAAGAGCTGAGGTGGCTTCATCCATGATTAAAATATTGGGATTTTTTAAAAATACACGAGCGATAGCCAGTTTCTGCTGCTGGCCCCCGGACAATTTATCGCCTTTGGTCCCCACCTGGTAATGCATGCCGATTTCAGTGATGGTTTCCAGCAAGTCTTCTTCGATCAGCAGCTGAATAATGCTTTGATTGATTTTTTCCTGTGCCTGGGGATTGGCCGTTTTGGTTTTACCAAAAAAGATGTTGTTCAAAATGGTTTGCGAATAAATATATTCCGACACCTGATAGGACGTAATCGCCTCGGGGTCGTCTGCGGATATTTTTTCATGAAATAGGGCCCGACCCTCTAAAATTAGATTTTCCAACAAGGCCGGCAGGGCAACCATTTTATGAACACCCGGTACGAATCGCAGTGCCAGGTCCAATAGCTGTTCATGGTGTTCGGCGGATAGCTCATGCAGTTTCCTGCGTCTTAATCTTGCTACGACAACCTTAAAGCTATCGAGCTCATCAGCGCGGATGGGGCTCTGCTCAAAGAAAACGGCGTCTGGCGGCAGGTTGCCGAGAATATCGACTGTCTGGCGGGCCAGGTCGGCACCTAAACTGAGCAGCGGGCGGGTTAAATCCGCCTGTTTTAGGAATTTGAGAAAATAGGAGTTGGCACACAGGTTGGTATCTTTAAAGGCCGTTTTATTGGGCGTGCCGAAAATCAAGTTTTCAGCGACGCTCGAGTAATATAGATACTGATTCTCATCGAAAAATTCCACGTAATCGGCCAGTTCTTCTCCATAATCTCGCTGAAAGTTTTCGCGAACCCGTATGATCACTTCGACCAACTCCTGGTTTTCATCATGGGCCAGGATCGTATTCATGCCAAACCGCAAGACATCCACAAATATACCGGTTTGCTGAAGCACCGAAATGATATCATCCAGGGTCGGCAGATTTGCTTTGCTTTGACCGTTACCTACGGCTTTGGCTCTACAGGAGTAAAGCAGGTTTTCTTCGATGGTCCCCTCAAAAATAAACGGGCTCTGGGCTACAAAACCCATGTTATTGACCATGTCCCTTTTTGTCAAATCGGAGACTTCTTTATCCCCGATTAAAACATGTCCGCTCGTATAGCTGTAAAGCTGACCGATACAAAGGGCCAGGGTACTTTTGCCGCTGCCCGAAAAACCGACCAGGGCCAGATGTTCACCCGCATTCAGCGATAGGTTGATACCATCCAGCAAGCGGATGCCGCTGTCGGTTACAAAGGAAAGATCTTTGACGTCAACGCTGGGTTCCAAATCATATGCATCGCGTTTTTCCGGTTCGATGGCATGCTCAGGCATGACGTCGAAAAATTCCATGGTTCGCCTGTATGTAACCGAGCCGTCCTGGTAGACCTGGTAAAATTCGATCAATTCTTTCCAGGGATCATACAGCCTTTCCTGGGCGGATAAAAAGGCCACCAGGGCGCCCAGTTCCAGTTGGCCTTTGATCGTCAGGTAACCCCCCAGCAGGAATACGATAAACGGTCCCAGGCTGACAAAAAAACCATTGGATGTTTTGACGGCAAACCGGTATAGGCTCCATACGATTCTAATCTTCAGCAGTCGATCCACCAGGCGGTCATATTTCTTATTCTCGATGGTGTAAGCACCGTTGCCGTGAACCTCGTGTATGCCGGAAATGGATTCGGCAATGCGGCTGGATAATATTCGGGCGGCATCGACGCGCTTACGGTTGGCGCGGTTAACGCCTCTTTGCAGCACCGGTACCAGAAAAACGATGATGGGGTAGATGCTGAACGACACGCCTGCCAGCAGCGGATTTAACCAGAATAAATAGACGGCAAAGGCCAATAATGTTAGTACGTTGGTCACCGGTGCCGAAACCGCCATGCCCACGAAATTGCCGGGCATCGCCAGCTCGGTCACTAATGAATTGACCACCGAACCCGGTTGGGTATTTCGAAAAAAACTCAGCGGCAGCGTCAGAATATGATGATAAAGAGCCTTGCGCATATCGGCGGTGGCTCGCTGGGTAATCAGGGTTTGCAAGTAATTGGTCAGGTATTTGAAGGCACTGAAAAAAGTGACGGCCACCAGATAAATGCCGCAGTACAAAAACAGCAAATCAATGTTTCTTAAATTGATGGCCTCATTGACAATGCGTTTTTGCATCTCCAGCGGCACCACCCTGGCAAAAACCATGACGACAATGATGAACAAGAGCATAACCTGCAATTTGACATTGCTGGCAAATACCCAGGAAAAAAGCGATCTTTTGACGACCGGTATATCAGCTTTTTTCATCTTAAAGCTCCTTTAAGGCCGTTGCAGGATCTTGTAAGTGCGCTCACAACGGACTTACTTTAAATGTCGAGTTTCAAATGTTTACTATTAAAATTAATGCTTTGACAAGCATATTTTTTTTTTGATCTGATTATCCTTTTATGGCATTCTCAAGGTCTTATGCTGTCAGGATTGGCTTAATACTTGACTTTGCGGTACGTCGAAAAAATAGCCGTGTGGCGAGAATATCCTCATCGCCGACACCGGGTCATCCTGCATTGGCCTGCTATTCAAGCGTTCAGTCATTTAATAAAGGCCGACAAAACATTTTTGTCCCAAGACATCATCTGTCTTCGGGATTCAATTATCCGATTCATTTCATTCTGGAGGGCATCAATGCGGTTTCGCTGGAAACTATTAATTTTATTGATTTTTATTGCGCTGGTCCCCGTCCTGCTGATGCGTACATTCGGCGTGCATGGTTTGCGACGGCTTGGCGCCGAACTCGTATCCCAAACCAGTGAGAATCTGGTCATCAGCGCTCAAAAACAGCTGCACCTTGTCGTCGACAGTTATTCCCAGATGCTCTGGCAGGGGCGCGAGCAGTTGGAACTGGCCTTGCTGGTTCAGGCCAAAGAAGTCGAACGGGCCCTGGCGCGCCATCCTGAGTCCAGGAGCGATGCTTATTTTGCCACTGACTTTGCCGCCGGCCGCAAACTACCCGCTGACCTGGTTCCATCGGCCGATCATTTCCGCGAGTTGGAAAAGGGCCACCCGGCAATGATGCCGGTGGCCTACTCAGCCCAGGTTTTTGCCCTAGCCCCGGGTGTCCGGCGCGCAGACGTTGCCGCCGACCTGTTCCGCCTGAGCCGCTTGACGCCCGTTTATCGAGACTTGAACAAACGTCTGCCGGGCACTGTCATCTGGCACTATACCAGTCTGGTAAATGGGCTGCACGGTGCCTATCCCGCACATGGCGGTTTGCCGGCCGGTTATGACCCTCGCCGGCAATTCTGGTACCAAGAGGCCTTTAAGCTCAAAACGCCCTGGGTCGATCAGTTCGTTGATCCGGAAACCGGGCAGAAGGTGGTTGCAGCGGTTAAAACGGTCAAGCGGCCCGACGGGACGATCGCCGGTGTGACCGCTCTGATTATCCCGGTTAGGCGCATATTTGATCGCCGGATTCTGGTCAACAACATCCCCGCTGAAACAACGGCGTTCATGGTTTACTTTTCGGAAGAACCGCGCAGCGGTCGAAAGGGCGCGCGGGTATTAGCACAAATCGATTTCGATGATTCGCGCAAACGGGTCTGGCGCGCACCGCGCTCCAGCGAATGGCTGATAAGCGATGAAAATGAAGAGTTCAAGCCAATCATTGCTGATTTCGAAGTGGGACAGAGCAACATGCGGCGGATCACTTATAAAGGCTGTGATTGCCTTTGGGTCTACGGGCCGACCCATCAGGAGGGTTTTCTGGTCTTGATCGCCCCCTATGATGAGATCCTCAGACCGGCGCGCCAGGCGGAAGCCTCTATCCAGACGCAGATAAATGAATTGCTGGGCATTACGCGATATGGTGTTGTCGCTATCCTGGCACTGGTTGCTTTGCTGGCGTTTGCCTTTTCACGTACGGTCACCAAACCGATGCAGATTCTGGCCGACGGCGCCGAGCGTCTGGCAGCAGGGCATTTTGATACCCGGGTCGACATCCGGTCGCGTGATGAATTTGGCGAGATGGGGCGCGTGTTCAACACGGTGGGCCCCCAGCTGGAAGCCAATTACCAAATGCGAAAATCCCTGGATCTGGCCAAGGAAGTTCAGCAAAATTTGTTACCGGCCGCCCCGCCCAGGATTGCCGGACTGGATATTGCCGGAAAAAGTATCTACTGTGAAGAAACCGGTGGCGATTATTATGATTATTTTTACCGGGGTGACCACAAGGTCGATGTCATGGTGGGTGATGTTGCCGGCCATGGCATTTCGTCGGCTCTTTTGATGACCACTGCACGCGCATTTTTGCGGCTGCGCTCTGCTTTGCCCGGTGAGATCAAAGAAATTGTGGCCGACGTGAATGCCCAGCTGTGCAAAGATGTGCAGGATTCCGGTGATTTCATGACACTGTTTTGCAGTGAAATCAATGCCCGCGAAAAGCATATGTGCTGGGTCAGTGCCGGGCATGATCCGGCGCTGCTTTTCGATCCGGTAACAGATTCTTTCAAATCATTAAGCGGTAAAGGGCTGCCACTGGGTGTTGATGACAAAGCGGTTTATTCTGAAACCCGTCACCCGCTCATTCCCGGAAATATTCTCATAGTTGGAACCGATGGTATTTGGGAAGCTCCCAATCAGCAAGGCG
Organism: Desulfobacterales bacterium; assembly: GCA_050122255.1. Classification (GTDB taxonomy): domain Bacteria; phylum Desulfobacterota; class Desulfobacteria; order Desulfobacterales; family JAHEIW01; genus JAHEIW01. The sequence continues at coordinate 4,796 of JASFJF010000006.1, read as the reverse complement.
AAATGTTCGGCAAAGATCGATTGCAAGACCTGGTGCGGGCGCATGCCGGGCTAAAAGCACACCAGATTTTAGAAACGGTCATCAAAGCGGTGGAGGCTTTTCAGGTTTCCGGCCGCCAGCGGCAAGATGACATTACCTTAATGGTCATCAAGGTCGGACCGGAAGCGGCTCAACCTCCGCAATAGCCGGTGGTATTGCTGAATGGTTCGGCTCAACGGCGATTTCCAGTCTCTGATTTGTTTTGACAAAGCAGATATAAAAAGACTATAAATAAAAGTTTAATTACCTGTTTTCATTTTAAAGAAACCGTTTAATTTCATTGTAAAAAACAGATGCGCACAGGGGTAGCGTGCCGGGAAGGTGCCGGGCAACAATCGAATGGAATTTTTTTTATGTGTGGTTGGGATGGTCATGATCGTTGAAGGACTGCCGTATTTCGCTTTTCCGGATAAAATGAAAACCTGGGTCAGCAAAATTATCATTTCACCGAGCAGCTCCCTGAGAAGATTTGGGTTGGTGCTGATGTTGCTGGGTTTGTCTTTGGTCTATTTTGGACGCCGCTGAATTCGATCGGTGTCCGGTTCATTAAAAAATGTATGCTTTAAGCGAATATAATTATCAACTTCCGGCCGATTTGATTGCCCAAAGTCCCGCCGACCGGCGGGATGATTCCAGGCTTTTGGTGATGGACCGTCGCAGCAGCGGGTTGCGGCATCATCGATTCCATGAACTGGGTGATTTTCTGAGGCCAGGAGACGTTCTGGTCGTCAATAACACAGCTGTCATCCCGGGCCGGCTGATCGGCAAAAAAGATAGCGGGGGAAGAGTCGAAGTTCTGATCTGCAGTTTTAACGGTGACGCGCGCTCGTCAACAGTAAAAGCCAAACCGGTCTTAAAATGCCTGATCAAGTCCGCCAAACCGCCACGGTCCGGCGGCTTGCTATTATTTGACGAACACCTCAGCGCCAGAGTTCTTGAGCGGCGCAATGAGACCTACTGGGTAGAATTTCATGCTAACGGCGATTTTGAAGCGCGGCTGAATCGCATCGGCAATATCCCCCTGCCACCCTATATCCAGCGCTCTGCGAATTCGAAGGCGCCATGTGATGATCGAGCGGCTTACCAGACGGTTTATGCCACTGAAAAAGGAGCGATTGCAGCGCCGACTGCCGGATTGCACTTTACCCCCGAGCTGCTGGCAGGCCTGAAAAACAGCGGGGTGGCCATTGTGGCGATTACGTTGCATGTTGGCTATGGGACCTTTCGACCGGTGCGCACGACAGACATTCGTTTACACCGGATGCATTCTGAATGGTATTCAATTTCCAGCGCAGCGGCGCGACGGATCAACACTGCTCGCAGGGCCGGGCATCGCGTGATTGCCGTCGGAACGACATGCGTACGGACACTGGAGTACGCTGCGGATACCATGGGTCAAGTGGCGGCCGGTACCGGCGATTGTGACCTGTTTATCTATCCGGGGTACCGATTTAAAGCCGTTGATGCGATGATCACCAATTTTCATCTGCCCCAATCGACCCTCATCATGCTGGTTTCGGCGTTTGCCGGCCGCGCTGAGCTGTTAGGGGCCTATCAGAAAGCCATTAAGCGCGGATACCGCTTTTACAGTTATGGAGATGCGATGCTCATTTTATAGCGTTGGTGGTCCGTTGTCAGGTGTCTGTTGTCACCCAACTGGCTAAAAGCAGAAGCAGGCGACAACGGACAATGGACCACGGACGACTAACGGATAACAATATTGCAGGAAGTATATATTAAATACAATGCTTGAATTTGAAATCATTGCTGAATCCACAACGACCCGTGCCCGCGCCGGGGTTATCCGGACGGCCCGAGGACCAGTGGAAACTCCGGTCTTTATGCCGGTTGGCACGCTGGGCACGGTGAAGTCGCTGACGCCCGATGAATTAATCTCAGCCGGCACCCAGATTCTTCTTGGCAACACCTATCACCTTTATCTCAGGCCGGGATGTGAGGTCATCAGGCAATTTAACGGCCTGCACAAATTTATGAGCTGGCAGGGCCCCATTCTGACCGATAGCGGCGGCTTTCAGATTTTTTCGCTGGCCAGACTGGCCAAAATCTCAGAAGAGGGTGTTACGTTTCGATCCCACATCGATGGTAGCCGCCATCTGCTCACTCCCGAAAGCGCAATTGACATTCAAACCTGCCTGGGGTCGGATATCATCATGTGCTTGGACCAATGTATCCAGCACCCGGCCTCGCGGGCCGAAACCCGCGAGGCCCTGGATATAACCACTCGCTGGGCCAAGTGATGCAAGCTTGCCTGGCAGGAGAACCCAAATGGCCACAACGCGTTGTTTGGCATCATTCAAGGCGGCATGTACAAAGACTTGCGAGAAGCAGCGAGTGATGCACTGATGGCCCATGAATTTGACGGCTTTGCCATCGGTGGATTGAGTGTCGGCGAACCGGTGGAGAAGATGCTGCAGATCGCTGAATATACATTGCCCAGATTGCCCGCTGAAAAACCCAAGTACGTCATGGGCACCGGCACGCCCGAAGATTTGATCGAACTGGTGGCTTTGGGAGCGGATATGTTCGATTGTGTTTTGCCCACCCGCAATGCCCGCAACGGGCAGATTTTTAATCCACAGGGCACCCTTAACGTTACAAATGCAAGATACCGGCAGGATACCCGACCGCTGGATCCCGAATGCGCCTGCTATACCTGCCGTAATTATTCCAGGGCTTACCTGCGCCATCTGTTTATGGCCAAAGAGCTTCTGGCGTATCGCTTGAGTTCCCTTCACAATGTTCATTTCTTTTTAGATCTTATGAAGCAGATGCGCCGGGCCATATTAGAAAATAAGTTTGAATTGTTTCGCAAGCAATTTTATCTAAACCGATCAACTGAGGTAAAGGAAAATATTTAAGGACTCACCACGAAGCACACGAAGAAACACAAAGACACTGAGAAAAACTTTTAAATTGCATTCTTCTGACCCTTCATGATCTTCGTGGTAGTATGACATTTTGCTGCGCTGATTGAGTCCACTTAAACTAATCACCAAAAGGAGACCTTGTCATGAAAGAAAAAGTTGAGGCGGCCATCCAAAAAATCAGGCCCATGCTGCAGGCCGATGGCGGGGATGTGGAGCTTGTCGATGTTCAGGAAGGTATTGTGACCGTTCGGTTGCAGGGAGCCTGCGCGGGCTGTCCTATGTCGCAAATGACCCTGAAAAACGGGATTGAAAAAATACTGAAAAAAGAAATTCCGGAAATCATTTCGGTGGAATCGGCACCTTAGTTCATTGTTTGTCAAAGCTACGGAAGATATCATTTTAAAGAATCCAACCAATAGGAGTATGTAATGAAAATATTAAAAATCGATCATTTAGGAATCGCAGTTAACAGCATTGATGCCGGTAAAAATTTCTGGGCTGATGTTTTGGGTCTTTCCTATGAAGGATCCGAAACCGTGGCCGAGCAAAAAGTAACCACGGCCTTTTTCCCGGTCGGCGAAAGTGAGGTGGAGTTGCTCGAATCCACTGCGCCCGATGGGCCGGTTGCCCGCTACATTGAGAAAAAAGGCGAGGGGATTCAGCATGTGGCCTTTCGGGTGGAAAACATCGAAGCGGCCCTGAATGAATTAAAGGAAAGGGGCATCGGCCTGATCGACGAAAAGCCGCGCATCGGTGCCGGCGGCGCCAAGATCGCTTTTTTGCACCCGAAATCAACCAACGGGGTGCTGGTGGAACTCTGTCAAAGAGATTAATTTTCAGTTGAGTCTCTTTTGCTGATTCCGAATAAAATAATAGGTGTCAGGTGTCTGTGTTCAGGTGTCAGGCCCTAAGGTTACGCTGTTGGCGGTTCAGGTGTCAGGGACAAATTGAAGGACTAACATCTGAACACTGAAAACATCGTTGTAATGATTCAGATAGGATTATCTCATTGGTGGTAAAATGAGAAAAAGGAGTAGATTATCATGACGAAACATCCGGATATCAAAAAATGGAAAGAGCTGGCCGAAAAATCACTCAGGGGCAAACCGCTGGAATCCTTGGATTGGCATACGCCTGAAGGCATACATGTAAAGCCTTTGTATACAGCCGAAGATCTTGAGGGCATGAGCCATCTGAATACGCTACCGGGCCTGGAACCCTACATGCGGGGTCCCCGGGCAACCATGTATGCCGGCCGACCGTGGACCATCCGTCAGTACGCCGGATTTTCCACTGCCAAGGAGTCCAATGCCTTTTATCGCCGCTGCCTGGCCGCCGGCCAGAAGGGGCTGTCGGTCGCTTTTGACCTGGCCACACACCGCGGATACGATTCTGATCATCCACGGGTCAGCGGCGACGTCGGCAAGGCAGGGGTGGCGGTGGACTCGGTTGAGGACATGAAAATTTTATTTGATCAAATTCCGCTGGATCAGATGACGGTTTCCATGACCATGAATGGTGCGGTTCTGCCCATTTTGGCCGGGTACATTGTGGCCGCTGAAGAGCAGGGCGTCGGCCAGGAGAAGTTGGCCGGCACGATCCAAAATGATATTTTAAAAGAATATCTGACGCGAAACACCTATATCTATCCGCCGGAACCTTCCATGCGGATCGTTTCCGATATTATCGGGTACTGTTCAAGTCATATGCCCCGCTACAACACCATCAGTATCAGCGGTTATCATATGATGGAGGCCGGAGCCGACTCTGTGCTGCAGGCGGCGTTTACGCTGGCTGACGGACTGGAATATGTTCGAGCGGCCCTGAATGCCGGTCTGGATATTGATAAGTTTGCGCCACGGCTGTCGT